>NZ_JBJGZY010000058.1:0-19943 GCF_054050755.1 Modestobacter sp. SYSU DS0511 | reverse complement strand
CCCCCCCCCCCCCCCCGCCCCCCCCCCCCCCCCCGCCCCCCCCCCCCCCCCCCCCCCCCCCCCCCCCCCCCCCCCCCCGGGGCCCCGGGCCCCCCCCCCCCCCCCCCCCCGGTCGTTCAGGCCGGTCGCCTATCCGCGCGGGAGACGGCTCGCGGCGGCCTCGTCGAGCAGCCAGCGGGTCGCCCGCTTCCCGCGGGCCCCGGCCGCCGGGATCTCCAGCCGGGAGGCCCCGGACAGCGCCCGGGCGACGGCCTCGGCCTTGCCCTCGCCGCTGACGAGCAGCCAGACCTCCTCTGCGGAGGTGATCGCGGAGAAGCCCAGGCTCACCCGGGTCGGCGGCGGCTTCGGGCAGTCCCGGACGGCCACCACCGGCCGGTCGTCCCGGGCGGCGGGGGAGTCCGGGAAGATCGACGCCACGTGGCCCTCGGGCCCCATGCCCAGCAGCAGCACGTCGAACCGGGGGAGCGTCGCGCCGTCGCCGGCCGCCTGGGCCAGCTGCTCGGCGTACCAGGCGGCGGCGTCCTCCGGTTCGTCGAACCCGGCATCGGACGACGGGATGGCATGCACCCGTTCGGGCGGGATGCCGGCGGGCAGGATCAGGGTCTGGCGCGCGCCCAGCTCGTTCCGGTCGTCGGAGTCGGCCGGGACGAAGCGCTCATCGCCCCACCAGACGTCCACCGCGGTCCAGTCGACGACGGCGTGCTCGGGCTCGGCCACGAGGTCCGCCACGCGCTCGAGGACCGCGGTGCCGATCCCGCCGCCGGTCACCACCACCGACGCGGTGCCGTGCACGGCCTGGGCGGCGGCCAACCGCGCGACGAGGGCGGAGGCCACGGACCGGGCCAGCCGGTCGGCGTCGGGCTCGACGACGACGTCCGGAGTGGGCAGCCCCGAGTCGTCCAGCGCCCGGTCGACCTGGTCCCCGGGGGATGCCTGGCTCATCGCCGTCCTGCCTCCTTCGCCGTCGGTGCACCGGCGGACTGCACGACCTGCTGCTCGTCGGAGTCGTCGGCGGGGGAGTCGTGCTCCCCGCTCTCGGCGATCTCGTCGGTGTCACCCGGGGTGTCCGGCACCGTGGGGGCGGCGGCCGCCGCCGTGTCCGAGGCGCCGGGCACCTCGTCCTCGGCGGAGTTGAGCTCCTCCTCGGCGGCAGCGGGTGACTGCTCGGGGCGCATGGGGTCGAACCAGACATGGTCGCGGCAGGCCGGCCGGTCGGACAGCCCGGACAACCCGGAGACCGCCTCCAGCGCCTCGCTGAAGGGCTCGTCGGGGTCGAGGCGGCGCAGCTCCTCACCGATCAGCTCGCCCAGCGAGCGGTCCGGCAGCGCGACGACGGCTTCCGGCCGGAACGGCTGGGTGATGACCGCCCCGCCCTTGCGGTCGTCCTCGATCCGCAGCTCCTCGTCCTGGTCCAACCGCAGCGCGACCGCGTGCACCCCGGACGGTCCGGGGACCCGGGGGGTGGGGACGACCGGGATCCGGCACCCGCACCGGGCGGACAGCCATCCGGCGACCAGCTGGGCGGTGGCGCTGGCCGGGTCGCCCTCGACCTGCCCGCCGTGCACCCGCACCGGCTCGCCGCGCCGTCCGGCCACGGAGTCCAGCGTGGAGGCGAGCGTCGCCCGCCACGGCGTGCTCCGCGTCCAGGCCAGGTCGGTGTCGCCGGGGGCGTAGTCCTTCGCCCGGTTCCGCAGCGCGGCCACCGGGTCCTCCGCCAGGGCGGAGTCGGTGATCCGGCGGTCGGCGATGACGCCCAGTGCGTCGCGCGCGATGAGCTCGGGCGGCGCCTCGTGCCACCAGGTGACGACGGGGGCGTCCGCGGCCAGCAGGGGCAGCACCACCGACTCGGCGTGCAGCCCCAGCCGCCCGTACATGCGCATGACGACGGCCTCGCCCGGACCGAGCCGGCCGCCGATCAGCACCTCGGCGTCCAGCCGGGGCACCGGGGCCTCCACCTGGCGGCGCACGACGATCAGCAGTCGGCAGGGGTGCGCCTCGGCGGCCGAGGCGGCGGCCTGCTCGGCCTCGGCGACCCGGCGCTCGTCGGCGACGACCACCAGGGTCAGGGCGACGCCGCTCATCACGGCGCCGCCGGTGCGGCGCTGGGCCGCCAGTTCCTTGACCACCGCGGATCCGGTGGTGTCCCACAGCGTGGTCACGAGGTCAGCTCCTCAACTGGCGCGGGTGGGGCAGGTCAGGGTCTCCGGTCACGGTCGGCGCCACGCCCGCCCCTCGGCCTCCAGCATCGCGTCGGCGGCCCGGGGACCCCACTCGCCGGCCCGGTAGGAGTGCGGGGCGGTGCCGGCCCAGAAGGCCTCCAGCGGGTCGATGACCGCCCAGGAGGCCTCGACCTCGGCGTTGCGGGGGAAGAGCGTGGCGTCCCCCAGCAGCACGTCCAGCAGCAGCCGCTCGTAGGCCTCGGGGCTGGCCTCGGTGAACTGCTCGCCGTAGAGGAAGTCCATCGAGACGTCGCGGACCTCCATCACGCTGCCGGGCACCTTCGAGCCGAACTTCAGCGTCATGCCCTCGTCCGGCTGGACCCGGATCACCAGCTGGTTGTGGCCCAGCTCCTCGGTGTCGGTCGGGGCGAAGGGCAGGTGCGGGGCGCGCCGGAAGGACAGCGCGATCTCGGTGACCCGCCGCGGCAGGCGCTTGCCGGTGCGCAGGTAGAACGGCACGCCCGCCCAGCGGCGCGTCTCGACGCCCAGCCGGACGGCGGCGTAGGTCTCGGTCGTCGACTCGGGGTCGACGCCCTCCTCCTGCCGGTAGCCCTTCGCCCGCTGGCCGGCGAGCCAGCCCTGCTCGTACTGGCCACGGATCGCGAACCGCTCCATGTCACCCTCGGCGGGGATGGAGATGGCGCGCAGCACCTTGAGCTTCTCGGTGCGGATCTCGTCGGCGGAGAACTCGACCGGCTCCTCCATCGCGGTCAGCGCCAGCAGCTGCAGCAGGTGGTTCTGCAGCACGTCCCGGGCGGCGCCGGTCTTCTCGTAGAAGCCCGCGCGCCCGCCGATGCCGACGTCCTCGGCCATGGTGATCTGCACCGAGTCGACGTGGTGGCCGTTCCAGATCGGCTCGAACAGCGAGTTGGCGAAGCGGAGCGCCAGCAGGTTCTGGACCGTCTCCTTGCCCAGGTAGTGGTCGATCCGGAAGACGTCGTCGGCGGTGAACACCGAGTCGACCAGGGCGTTCAGCTCGCGGCTGGAGGCGAGGTCGGTGCCGAAGGGCTTCTCGACGACGACCCGGCGCCACCGCTCCGGGGTGCTCTCGGCCATGCCGGTGCGCTGCATCTGCTTGAGCACGACGGGGAACAGCGCCGGCGGGATCGACAGGTAGAACGCGGCGTTGCCACCGATACCGTGGCTGCCCTCCAGCTCGGCCAGGTTGTCGGCCAGCTCGTCGAAGGCGTTGTCGTCGTCGAAGGAGCCCTGGACGAAGCGGACGCTGTTGGCCAGCCGCTCCCAGACCTCCTCGCGCCAGGGGGTGCGGGCGTGCTCGCGGGCGGCCGAGCGGGCCAGCTCGGAGAACTCGACGTCACCCCAGTCGCGGCGGGCGAAGCCCAGCAGGGCGAAGTTGGTGGGGAGCAGACCGCGGTTGGCCAGGTCGTAGACCGCCGGGAGGAGCTTCTTGCGCGAGAGGTCACCGGTGATGCCGAAGACGACGAGGGCGCAGGGCTCGGGAACTCGGGGCAGCCGCCGGTCCCGCGGATCGCGCAGCGGGTTGGTGGACATCGTCTCCGTCCTCGATGGCTGGGTGCCCGCCGTCCGACCCGGGTGGGCCGGACGGCGGGCAGGGTGCTGCGGTGTCTCAGGTGGTGCGGTGGAGGTGCGCCGGAGGTCGGCGCACCGTCACTTCTGCTGCTGCAGCTGCTCCTGCACCGAGCCGGTGAGCTCGTCCCAGGCGTCGACGAACTTCTGCACGGCCTCCTCCTCGAGGACGCGGAACACGTCGTCGAGGTCGACGCCGGCGTCGGCGACCGCCTGCATGACCTTCTCGGCCTCGGCGTACGAGGACTGCACCGGCGTGCCGGCCTGGCCGTGGTCGGCGTAGGCCTGCATCGTCTTCTCCGGCATGGTGTTCACCGTGTCGGGGGCGATGAGCTCGGACAGGTACAGCGTGTCGGAGTACTCCGGGTTCTTGACCCCGGTCGACGCCCACAGCGGACGCTGCTTGCTGGCGCCCTTCGCCTCCAGCGCCTTCCAGCGGTCGGAGGAGAACACCTCCTCGTAGGCCTGGTAGGCCAGCTGGGCGTTGGCGACGCCGGCCTTGCCCTTGAGCGAGGCGTCGGCGCCCGAGGCGTCCAGCCGCTTGTCGATCTCGGTGTCCACCCGGGACACGAAGAAGGAGGCGACCGACTCGATGCCCTCGAAGGAGGCGTCGGGGTCCTCGGCCAGCCGCTGCTCGAGGCCGGTGAGGTAGGCGTCCATGACGGCCTTGTACCGCTCGATGCTGAAGATCAGCGTCACGTTGACGCTGATGCCCCGGGCGATCGAGGTGGTGATCGCCGGGAGGCTCTCCAGCGTGGCCGGGATCTTGATGAACAGGTTCGGCCGGTCGACCAGCCACCACAGGTGGGCGGCCTCGGCGGCGGTGGCGTCCTCGTCGTGCGCCAGCCCCGGTGCGACCTCGAGCGAGACGCGACCGTCCCGCCCGGTGCGGGTAGCGACCGGGGCGAGCAGGTCGCAGGCGTCCCGGACGTCGGCGGCGGTGATGGTGCGCAGCGCCTCCTCGACGCTCACCTTGCGCACCGCCAGGGCGTGCAGCTGGTCGTCGTAGGACTTCGACCCGCTGATCGCCGCGGCGAAGATGCTCGGGTTGGTGGTGACGCCGACGACGCTGTGCTCGTCGACGAGCTGCTGCAGGTTGCCGCTGCGGATGCGGTCACGGGAGAGGTCGTCGAGCCAGACGGCGACCCCCGCCTTGGACAGCTGTGCCAGGTTCTCGTTCTGGGCCATCTCATGCCCTCCTGTCGGTGTAGTTGTGGCCCCGCTGCAGGGCCCCGCCGCGAGCTCGCGAGCGGTGGGGGGCAGCGGGGTCCTTCCTCAGTGGTCGCCGGTGGCGTCGGAGCCGAAGACCCCGCCGCGGGAGACGCCGGCACCGCTGGGGGGAGTGGCGCCGGAGGCCGCGGCCTCGATGCTCTCCCGCGCAGCCGCGACGACGGCGTCCTCGGTCAGCCCGAACTCCTCGTACAGCTTCGAGTAGGACGCGCTGGCGCCGTAGTGGTTGAGACCGACGATCCGGCCCGCGTCGCCGACGAACTCGCGCCACCCCATGGGGACGCCGGCCTCGACGCTGACGCGTGCCTTGACCGACGGGGGGAGGACCTCGAGGCGGTAGGCCTCGTCCTGCTCGGCGAACCACTCCCAGCAGGGCAGCGAGACGACCCGGGTCGGGACGCCGGCGGCCTCGAGCTGCTCGCGGGCGGCGACGGCGATCTGCACCTCGGAGCCGGTGCCCATGAGGATCACCTCCGGGGTGCCGGTGGACGCCTCGGCGAGCACGTACCCGCCCTTCGCGACGCCCTCGGCGGAACCGAACTCGGTCCGGTCGAACACCGGCAGGTTCTGCCGGGACAGCGCCAGCCCGGCCGGCCGGTCGTTGTGCTCCAGGATCGTCCGCCAGGCGACGGCGGTCTCGTTGGCGTCGGCGGGGCGGACGAAGTCCAGCCCGGGGATCGCCCGCAGCGCGGCGTAGTGCTCGATCGGCTGGTGCGTCGGGCCGTCCTCGCCCAGGCCGATGGAGTCGTGCGTCCACACGTAGGTGACCGGCAGCTGCATCAGCGCCGCCAGCCGCACCGCACCGCGCATGTAGTCGGAGAAGGTGAGGAACGTGCCTCCGTAGACACGGGTGCCGCCGTGCAGGGCGATGCCGTTCATGACCGCGCCCATGGCGTGCTCGCGGACCCCGAAGTGGAGGGTGCGGCCGTAGGGGCCACCGGTCCACATCTTGGTCTGCCGGTTCGCCGGCAGGAACGACGGCTCGCCCTTGACCGCGGTGTTGTTGCTCTCCGCCAGGTCGGCCGAGCCGCCCCACAGCTCGGGGAGCTCGGGGTAGAGCGCGGCCAGCACCTCACCGGAGGCCTTGCGGGTGGCGACGCCCTTGGGGTCGGCGTCCCAGGTCGGCAGGTTCGCCGCCCAGCCCTCGGGGAGGGTGCGGGTGGTCATCCGCTCCAGCAGCGCCCAGCCCTCGGGGTTGGCCTGCTGCCACGCGTCGAACTGCGACTGCCAGGCGCGGTGCGCCTCCTGGCCCCTGGTGACGGCCTTGCGGGTGTGCTCGATGACCTCGGGGGCGACCTCGAAGGTCTGCTCCGGGTCGAAGCCGAGGATCTCCTTGGTCGCCTTGACCTCGTCCTCGCCGAGTGCGGAGCCGTGGACCGCGCCGGTGTTCTGCTTGTTGGGCGAGGGCCAGCCGATGACGGTGCGCAGCACGATCAGCGACGGGCGGGTGGTCTCGGCCTTGGCGGCGGCGAAGGCGGCGTCGAGAGCGGCGAGGTCCTCACCGTCGTCCACGTGCTGGACGTGCCAGCCGTAGGCCTCGTAGCGCTTGCCGACGTCCTCGGTGAAGGCGACGGTGGTGTCGTCCTCGATGGAGATCTTGTTGTCGTCGTAGACCAGCACGAGGTTGCCCAGCTGCTGGGTGCCGGCCAGGGACGACGCCTCGGCGCTGACACCCTCCTCCAGGTCGCCGTCGGAGGCGAACGCCCAGACGGTGTGGTCGAACAGGCTCTCGCCCTCGGGGGTCTCCGGGTCGAACAGACCGCGCTCGCGGCGGGCCGCCATCGCCATGCCGACGGCGTTGCCCACGCCCTGGCCCAGCGGTCCGGTGGTGGTCTCGACGCCGGCGGTGTGGCCGACCTCGGGGTGGCCGGGGGTCTTCGAGCCCCAGGTGCGCAGGGCCTTGAGGTCGTCGAGCTCCAGGCCGTAGCCGGCCAGGTAGAGCTGCACGTACAGGGTCAGGCTGGAGTGGCCCATGGAGAGCACGAACCGGTCACGGGCGACCCAGTTCGGGTCGCTCGGGTCGTGCTTGAGCCACTTCTGGAACAGCAGGTACGCCGTGGGCGCCATGCTCATCGCGGTGCCCGGGTGGCCGTTGCCGACCTTCTGCACCGCGTCCATCGCCAGCACGCGGGCGGTGTCGATGGCCTTGCGGTCCAGCTCGCCGAAGCCCTCGGGCAGCGTCGGGTTCGGCTGACGCGGCGAGCCGGTGGCGGTGTCGGTGGCGGCCTCGGCCGGCGCCTCGGGTCGGGTGGCTTCCGTCGACGACGTGTTGTCAGTGCTCATGTGGCGCTCGGTGCTCCCTCGGGGTAGGTCGATGTCGGGCCACCCGGGGGGCGCGGGGACACACTCACCCCGGGCGGACGACGGTGCGCACCACGGCCGCCCCGGTCGGGCGCGGTCGGAAGTCGGGAGCGGTGGGTGCGCCGGCGTCCTCGACGACCGCCCTACCCGCTCTACGCGCAGAGTCAACGTGATCAAACCCTAGTGGTGCCGGGCCATTCCCACCGGGCGGCCCGGCTACAGTGGTCGAGCAACCCATCCCCCTGCGGAGAAGGACCTCGTGGTGGCCTGCTGCCCGCGCGACGCCGCGCCCCTGGGCCCCCGGTGACGGCGATCGCCGACCGCGCCGTGAGCCGTACCCGGCCGTTGCGTCCGGTCCGGTCGACGGTGGCCGCCTACGTGTCGCTGACCAAGCCGAAGCTCGTGGAGCTGCTGCTGGTCACCACGCTGCCGGCGATGATGCTCGCGGCCGGGGGCTGGCCGGGCACCGGTCTGGTCCTGGCCACCCTGGTCGGCGGCATGCTCGCCGCCGGGGCCGCCAACACGATCAACTGCTGGTACGACCGGGACATCGACCGGTTGATGTCCCGCACCCGGAACCGGCCGATCCCCAGCGGGGTCATCGCACCCCGCAACGCGCTGGTCTTCGGCGTCATCCTCGCGTGGGTCTCGCTGGTCCTGCTCGGGTTGTTCACCACGCCGCTGGCCACGGCCCTCGCGGCCGCCGCGGTGCTGGCCTACTCGGTGCTCTACACGATGGTGCTCAAGCGCCGGACCCGGCACAACACCGTGTTCGGCGGGCTGCCGGGCGCCGCCCCGGTGTTGATCGGCTGGGCCGCCGTCACCGGATCGCTGGACTGGCCGGCCGTCGTCTTCTTCGGCATCGTCTTCTGCTGGCAGATGCCGCACTTCTGGGCGCTGGCCAGCCGGTTCCGCTTCGACTACTTCCGCGCCGGCGTCCCCATGCTCTCGGTGGTGGCCGGGCCGGTCACCGTCGGACGCCAGTCGGTCGCCTGGGCCTGGGGCACCCTGGGCACCTCGCTGCTGATGGTGCCGGTGACGCCGCAGCTGGGCTGGATCACCGGCGTCGCCACCCTGGGTCTGGGCGCCTGGTACGTGGTGGAGTCGCACGCCTGGCTGCGGCGGATCAAGGCCGGCGTCCCCGACCGGCCGATGCGGCTGTTCTCGGTGTCGATCACCTACATGACGCTGCTGTCGATCGCCCTGGTGGCCGACGTCCTCGTCTGAGCCCTGCCCGGCGGGACCGCCGCTCCCGCGGCAGCCACCCTGGCCCGCGTCCTGGCCGGTGGGGGAGCACAGGGCGGGTGGCCCGGCTCAGACGTCCGGCTCCGACGCGGCGCTCCGTCAGGGCAGCTCCGGCTGGTCGCCACCGGCTTCGGGGCGCCGTCGGCCACGCCAGGCGTAGGTCTCGAACTCCGCCGGGCCGGCGACGCCGAGGACGGTGCCGTCCCACGGCCCACCACGCGCTACGGCTCGGGGAGCACCCACCGGGTCGACGGTCACGACGCCACGCTGCTGACGGCGCGGGGCTGCCGACCGTGCACCGCTGCTGGCGGCGCGGGGCCACTGACGGCGCTGGCGGCCGGGAGCCCGCGCTCCGTCGCCAGCACCCGCTCGGCGAGCGCGGTCAGCGGGTGGCGGTCTCGCGGGCAGGGGCGGCCTCGACGGGCAGCTCCGAGGCGGGGCCGCGGAGGGCCCAGACCAGCCGCGCGGTGTAGACGGTGATCAGCACCGCGCCGGCCATGTGCAGCAGCACCAGCGCCGCCGGCAGGTGGGTGAAGTACTGGGCGTAGCCGACGACGCCCTGCAGCATCTCCACGATCAGCAGGTCGCGCAGGGCGTGGCGCACCCGGGCCGGGGCGTCGGTGGCGTGCAGCCCCACCAGCAGCGCCACGGTCAGCCCGATCAGCAGGAAGACGACGTCGGCGTGCAGCTGGCTCATCAGCGCCGGGTCGAAGCCGGTGCGGCCGGCCTCCGGGTCGCCGCTGTGCGGGCCGCTGCCGGTGACGACGGTGCCGAGCACCTGCACCGCGGCGACGGTGACCGCGATCCCGGTGGTCAGCAGCGCGAACGGGCGGCGGACCAGCAGCTGACCCACCCTCGGCTCGCGGGAGCGGAGCCACAGGGTCGTCGCGAGCGCCACCAGGACCATCGACAGCAGGAAGTGGGCGGCCACCGTCCAGGGGTTCAGACCGGTGAGCACGGTGACCCCGCCCAGCAGCGCCTGTGCCGGGATGCCGAGGAAGCTCAGCACGGCCAGCCGCCGGAGGTCGTGGCGGGCCGACCGGAAGACGGCGACCACGGTGGCGATCGCCACCGCGGCCAGCACGAACGTCAGCAGTCGGTTGCCGAACTCGATCATCCCGTGCCCGGCGAGCTCCGGCGTCGCCACGAAGCTCTCGTCGGTGCAGCGCGGCCAGGTGGGGCAGCCCAGCCCCGAGCCGGTCAGCCGGACGGCGCCGCCGGTGACGACGATCAGCCCGTTCGCCACCACGTTGGCCAGGGCGATGCGGGACACGGTCGACGGACGCACCGTGGCCGAGCGGACCGAGCTGGGAAGAACTGACACGTCGCCGATGCTATCCGTGCCGGTGCCCCCACCGGCCCGCCGCGAACGGCCTGCCGGTGTCCCTGCTGGCCCCGTCACCCCGGCCGGCCGCTGATCAGGCCGTCGAGGTGCAGAGCGCCCGGCGCGGGTAGGTGAGCACCGACACATCGACACGAGAGGCGGCCATCTACTGATGAGCAGCGGTTTCCCGGGCGCCCCCTTCGGCGGCAGCCCCTTCGACGACTTCTTCCAGGCGTTCCTCGGTCCCGGGGCGCGTCGTGGGATGCAGCGGGTCGACATCACCCAGCTGCTGAGCTCGCACTCCCGGGAGGTGGTCTCCGCCGCGGCGCGCCAGGCCGCCGAGTGGGGGAGCCCCGACCTGGACACCGCCCACCTGCTGTGGGCCCTGGCCGGGCACGAGCCGACGCGCACCCTGCTGGCCCGCAGCGGCGCGGACGCCGACGGCCTGCGCGACGCCCTGGCCGCGGAGCTGCGGGGCGGTGAGGCCACCGGGCAGCCGCCGGCGCTGACCCCGGCGGCGAAGCGGGCCCTGCTCGACGCCCACCAGGTGTCGCGCGCCAGCGGTTCCACCTACATCGGTCCCGAGCACCTGCTGTTCGCGCTGGCGCTGAACCCGGAGTCCGGCGCGGGCCGGGTGCTGGGGAGCGCCCGGGTGACCCCGGAGGGGCTGCAGCGGGCGGCGGCGGGCGGTCCCGTGCCGGCCGGCGGTGCCGGTGGGGGAGAGCAGCCACCGTCGAACACCCCCACGCTCGACGAGTACGGCCGCGACCTCACCGCGCTGGCCCGGGACGGGCGGATCGACCCGGTCATCGGCCGCGCGCAGGAGATCGAGCAGACCATCGAGGTGCTCTCCCGGCGGAACAAGAACAACCCGGTGCTCATCGGCGAGGCCGGCGTCGGCAAGACCGCGATCGTGGAGGGCATCGCCCTGCAGATCGTGGACGGCGACGTCCCCGAGTCGCTGCGCGACCGCCGGCTGGTCGAGCTGGACCTGACCGGCCTGGTCGCCGGCACCCGCTACCGCGGTGACTTCGAGGAGCGGCTGAAGAAGGTGATGGACGAGATCCGCGAGCACAGCGACGAGGTGATCGTCTTCATCGACGAGCTGCACACGGTCGTCGCCGCCGGCGGATCCGAGGGCTCGGCGGGGGCGGGCAACATGCTCAAGCCGGCCCTGGCCCGCGGGGAGCTGCACATCGTCGGCGCCACCACGCTGGACGAGTACCGCCGCAACATCGAGACCGACCCGGCCTTCGAGCGCCGCTTCCAGCCGATCCTGGTCCCGGAGCCCAGCGTGCTGGACACCGTGGAGATCCTGCGCGGGCTGCGCGACCGGTACGAGGCGCACCACCAGGTGCGGTTCACCGACGAGGCGCTGGTCGCCGCGGCGGAGCTGTCGAGCCGCTACATCACCGACCGGCACCTGCCGGACAAGGCGATCGACCTGATCGACCAGGCCGGCGCGCGCACCCGGCTCCGGGTGCGGCGGCCGACCACCGACCTGCGTGCGCTCGAGCAGCGCGTGCTGGAGCTGCAGCGGGAGAAGGACCAGGCGGTCGCCGCCGAGCACTACGAGCGGGCCTCCGCGCTGCGGGACGAGTGCCAGGCGGCGCAGGCCGAGCTGGAGCAGGCCCGGTCCGGCGGGGGCGCCGGCATCCCCGAGGTGGGGACGACGGAGATCGCCGAGGTGGTCTCCCGGGCGACCGGGGTGCCGGTGGCCCAGCTGACCGAGGAGGAGCGCGACCGGCTGCTGCGGCTGGAGGACGTGCTGCACGAGCGGGTCGTCGGCCAGGACGAGGCGGTCGGGGTGGTCGCCGAGGCCATCCGGCGCTCGCGTGCCGGGCTCGGCGACCCGGACCGCCCGATCGGCAGCTTCCTGTTCCTCGGCCCGACCGGCGTCGGCAAGACCGAGCTGGCCCGGGCGCTGGCAGAGGCGCTGTTCGGCGACTCCGACCGGATGATCCGGCTGGACATGAGCGAGTTCCAGGAGCGGCACACGGTCAGCCGGCTGGTCGGCTCGCCCCCCGGCTACGTGGGGTACGAGGATGCCGGCCAGCTCACCGAGGCCGTGCGTCGGCGGCCGTACTCGGTGGTGCTGTTCGACGAGGTCGAGAAGGCCCACCCGGACGTGTTCAACACGCTCCTGCAGCTGCTGGACGACGGCCGGCTCACCGACTCGCAGGGGCGGACGGTCGACTTCACCAACACCGTGGTCATCATGACCAGCAACCTGGGGTCGGAGGCGATCGTCAACGCCGGCCGGGGCCCC
This sequence comes from Modestobacter sp. SYSU DS0511, assembly GCF_054050755.1. Lineage (NCBI taxonomy): Bacteria > Bacillati > Actinomycetota > Actinomycetes > Geodermatophilales > Geodermatophilaceae > Modestobacter > Modestobacter sp. SYSU DS0511. Next base: position 7,807 of record NZ_JBJGZY010000058.1, on the reverse strand, counting down.
CTGGGCTTCACCGCAGGCGGGGACGCCGGCGACGACCTGCGCGACCAGGTGATGCGGCGGCTGCGGGAGGCGTTCCGGCCGGAGTTCCTCAACCGGATCGACGAGATCGTCGTCTTCCGGCAGCTGGAGGCCGAGCAGCTGGCCCGGATCACCGACCTGCTGCTGGACGAGACCCGGCGTCGGCTCAGCGCCCAGGACATCGGGCTCGAGGTGACGCCCGAGGCGGTCTCCTGGCTGGCCGAGCGCGGCTTCGAGCGGCAGTTCGGTGCCCGGCCGCTGCGCCGTGCCATCCAGCGGGAGGTGGACAACCAGCTGTCCCGGCTGGTGCTCGGCGGGGCGTTGGGCGCCGGTCAGCGGGTCCGGGTCGGCGTGGTGGACGGCGGGCTGGAGTTCACCGTCGAGGACGCCGCGCCGAACAGCGTGGCCACGGCTGAGAGCGAGGCCCCCGCCGGGGTGTGAGCTGCCTCTCGGGAGGCCGGCAGGTAAGGGCGACCTTGCTTGCGGGCCTCCCGATTAAGCACACAATCGTGTTGTGGAATCCGCTGCGACCCGTGTCCCGACCCCGGCTCCGGCCGGTGCCGGGTCGGCGTCGTCCCCGGCTCCGACGGGGGAGGACGGGCGCACCCGCAACCGGGTGAGCGCCCTGCTCCTCGAGCACGGTCCGCAGTCCGCCGCCGAGCTCGCCGCCCGGCTGGGGATCTCCCCGGCCGCCGTCCGCCGGCACCTGGACGGTCTGCTCGCCGCCGGGCGGGTCACCGAGCGCGAGGCAGCCGCCGGGCGTCGCGGCCGGGGGCGGCCGGCCCGCCGGTTCGCGCTCACCGAGGCGGGGCGGGAGTCGTTCCCGCACGCCTACGACGACCTCGCGCTCACCGCGCTGCGCTTCGTCGCCGCCCACGGCGGCCCCGAGGCGGTGCGCGAGGTCGCGGAGCGGCAGCTCGCCGGGCTGGAGGAGCGCTGCTCCGCGGCCGTCGAGCAGGCGCAGCGGGGCGCCGCCGGGCCGGTGGACCGCGCCGAGGTGGTCGCCGCCGCGCTCACCACCGAGGGCTACGCCGCCATGGCGCTCTCCCTGGGCGGTGGCGCGACCTCCGGTGGCGAGCAGCTGTGCCAGCACCACTGCCCGGTGGCCCACGTGGCCGCCGAGTTCCCCCAGCTGTGCGAGGCTGAGACCGCGGTGATCAGCCGGCTGGTCGGTACCCACGTGCAGCGGCTGGCCACCATCGCCCACGGGGACGGCGTCTGCACGACCCACATCCCCGCCCGTCCACCCCAGGACCCCGCCCAGACCCTCCGCGCCGGGAACAAAGCCGTCCCGGCGCGCCCTGTACCTGCTGGTCGCGCTGCTGCCTCCGTCGCTCTGGACGGACCGGCCGGCGCCAGCACTCGATCCACCCCCTCGATCGACCGGGAGAGGACCCCCGCATGACCAGCACCCAGCAGCCGGTGACCAGCACACCGATGACGCAGGACGAGACGATCGACGCGCTCGGCCGCTACAAGTACGGCTGGGCGGACGCCGACGTCGCCGGCGCCTCGGCCACCCGTGGCCTCAACGAGGACGTCGTCCGCGACATCTCGCGCCGCAAGAACGAGCCCGAGTGGATGCTCGAGCGCCGGCTCAAGGCGCTGAAGATCTTCGGCAAGAAGCCGATGCCCGACTGGGGCTCGGACCTCTCCGGGATCGACTTCCAGAACATCAAGTACTTCGTGCGCTCGACCGAGGCCCAGGCCACCACCTGGGACGAGCTGCCCGACGACATCAAGAACACCTACGACAAGCTGGGCATCCCCGAGGCGGAGAAGCAGCGGCTGGTCGCCGGTGTCGCGGCGCAGTACGAGTCCGAGGTCGTCTACCACAAGATCCGCGAGGACCTCGAGGAGCAGGGTGTCCTGTTCCTGGACACCGACACCGCGCTGCGCGAGCACCCGGACCTGTTCCGCGAGTACTTCGGCTCGGTCATCCCCTCCGGGGACAACAAGTTCGCCGCGCTGAACACCGCCGTGTGGTCCGGCGGCTCCTTCATCTACGTGCCGCCGGGCGTGCACGTGGAGATCCCGCTGCAGGCCTACTTCCGGATCAACACCGAGAACATGGGCCAGTTCGAGCGCACCCTGATGATCATCGACGAGGGCGCCTACGTGCACTACGTCGAGGGCTGCACCGCGCCGATCTACAAGACCGACTCGCTGCACTCCGCGGTCGTCGAGATCATCGTGAAGAAGAACGCGCGCTGCCGGTACACGACCATCCAGAACTGGTCGAACAACGTCTACAACCTGGTCACCAAGCGGGCCGTGGCCCACGAGGGCGCGACCATGGAGTGGGTCGACGGCAACATCGGCTCCAAGGTGACGATGAAGTACCCGGCCGTGTGGATGACCGGCGAGCACGCCAAGGGCGAGGTCATGTCCATCGCCTTCGCCGGCGAGGGGCAGCACCAGGACGCCGGCGCCAAGATGGTGCACGCCGCGCCGCACACCTCCTCGACGATCGTGTCGAAGTCGGTGGCCCGGGGCGGTGGCCGCACCTCCTACCGCGGCCTGGTGCAGGTCGACGAGGGCGCCTACGGCTCCAAGTCGACGGTGAAGTGCGACGCGCTGCTGGTCGACACGATCAGCCGCTCGGACACCTACCCCTACGTCGACGTCCGCGAGGACGACGTCGCGATGGGCCACGAGGCGACCGTCTCCCGGGTCAGCGAGGACCAGCTCTTCTACCTGATGAGCCGCGGTCTGTCCGAGGACGAGGCGATGGCGATGGTCGTGCGCGGCTTCGTCGAGCCGATCGCCCGGGAGCTGCCGATGGAGTACGCCCTGGAGCTGAACCGCCTGATCGAGCTGCAGATGGAAGGTGCCGTCGGCTGATGTCGAGCCCCGACACGAACAACACCACGACCACCGCCGACGAGCTCGGGCCCGAGGCGCTGGCGGCGGCCGAGACCTCGCAGCTGGCCGGGGAGCTCTTCGCCCCCGGCGTCGGGGCCCAGGCCGGCCCGCCGACCACCCCGGCGGCCGGCACCGGCAGCGCCGGCGACGTCCCCGCGGGGTCGCACTCGCACGGCGGCCCGGCCCCGACCGGCTCGCCGGCCGAGCGGTTCACCTCGACCGACCCCGACGCCTTCGGTGTCGTGACCGGTCGGGAGGAGGAGTGGCGCTTCACCCCGATGCGCCGCATCCGGCCGCTGCTGGAGGGCGCGCCGTCGCAGGCGCAGCTCACCTGGTCGACCGACCTCCCCGAGGGCGTCGACCTCACCAGCGTCGAGGCCGACGACCCGCTGCTCAAGGGCCTGCCCGAGCCGGTCGACCGGCTGGCCGCGCTGACCCGTCAGCGCAGCGGTGGCGCGGCCGTCGTCCGGATCGCGAAGGAGGCCGTGCTCGACCGCCCGGTCACCCTGGGGCTGGCCGGCACCGGCGGTGACGAGGTCGTCTGGGGCCAGCTCGTGGTCGAGGTCGGCGCCTTCGCGCAGGCCACGGTCGTGCTGGACCACAGCGGCCTGGCCCGGTACGCCGGCACCGTCTCCTTCCTGCTCGGCGACGGCGCGCAGGTCACCGTCGTCTCCGTGCAGGACTGGGCGCCCGGCGCCGTGCACGGGGCCCAGTACGACTCCGTCATCGGCCGGGACGCCAGCCTCAAGCAGGTCGCGGTCACCCTCGGCGGCGACCTGGTCCGGCTGGTGAACAACGTGCAGTACGCGGGCCCCGGCGGCTCGGTCGACATGCTCGGCGTGTACTTCGCCGACGAGACCCAGCACCAGGAGCACCGGCTCTGGGTCGACCACGCGACGCCGAACTGCTCCAGCAACGTCGTCTACAAGGGCGGTCTGCAGGGGGAGAAGGCGCACACCGTGTGGGTCGGCGACGTCCGGATCCGCCCGGCGGCCACCGGCACCGACACCTACGAGCTCAACCGCAACCTGGTGCTCACCGACGGCGCCCGCGCCGACTCGGTCCCGAACCTGGAGATCGAGACCGGCGAGATCGTGGGCGCCGGCCACGCCAGCGCCACCGGACGGTTCGACGACGAGCAGCTGTTCTACCTCTGCTCGCGCGGCATCGACGCCGAGACCGCCCGCCGCCTGGTGGTGCGCGGCTTCTTCGCCGACGTCGTCCAGCAGATCGGCCTGCCCGAGCTGCAGGACCGGCTGATGGGCACCATCGAGCGCCGGCTCGGCGCCCTCCCCGACCTGGACGACCAGCCGGTCGAGGTGGCCTGAGATGGCGTTCGAGCGGGTCTGCGCCCGGTCCGAGGTGCCCGAGGACGGCGCGCTGCGGATCGAGCTCGCGGACGTCGACGTGGCGGTCGTGGACTTCGACGGTGAGATCTTCGCCATCGAGGACCGCTGCTCCCACGCCGACATTCCGCTGACCGAGGGCGACATCGAGGAGGTCGACGGCGCGCCCACCATCGAGTGCGCGCTGCACGGCTCCTGCTTCGACCTGCGCACCGGCCAGCCCACCAACCTCCCGGCCACCGAGCCGGTCCCCGTCTACCCGGTCCGGGTGGAGGGCGACGACGTCCTGATCGACGTCGACGCCCCCCTCGCCGCGGCCAACTGACCAAGGAGCGACAACACCCGTGACCAGCCCCACCGCGACCCCGTCCGCCACCGGCCTGCAGGCCGGCAGCGTCCTGGAGATCCGCGACCTGCACGTCACCGTCGGCGAGGGCGACGAGGCCAAGGAGATCCTCCGCGGCGTCGACCTCACCGTCCGCGGCGGCGAGACCCACGCGATCATGGGCCCGAACGGGTCGGGCAAGTCGACCCTGGCCTACTCGATCGCCGGGCACCCGAAGTACACGATCACCGGCGGCACCGTGACCCTCGACGGCGAGGACGTCCTCGCCATGAGCGTCGACGAGCGCGCCCGCGCCGGCCTGTTCCTGGCCATGCAGTACCCGGTCGAGGTGCCCGGCGTCTCGGTGTCGAACTTCCTGCGCACCGCGGCCACCGCCGTCACCGGGCAGGCGCCGAAGCTGCGCACCTGGGTGAAGGACGTGCGCACCGAGATGGAGAACCTCGAGATGGACTCGGCGTTCGCCGAGCGCAACGTCAACGAGGGCTTCTCCGGCGGTGAGAAGAAGCGCCACGAGATCCTGCAGATGCGGCTGCTCAAGCCGAAGATGGCGATCCTCGACGAGACCGACTCCGGCCTCGACGTCGACGCGCTGCGGATCGTCTCCGAGGGCGTCAACCGGGCCAAGGCCGACAGCCCGATCGGCGTCCTGCTGATCACGCACTACACGCGGATCCTGCGCTACATCAAGCCCGACTTCGTGCACGTCTTCGTCGCCGGCCGGGTCGTCGAGGAGGGCGGGCCGGAGCTGGCGCAGAAGCTCGAGGACGAGGGCTACGCCGCCTACGTCAAGGACTCGGCCGAGCAGGCCGCTGCGGAGGCTCAGCAGGCATGACCCAGACCGTCTCGCGTCCCGCCGGGGCGCCGAGGGTGCCCCTGCCGCTGGACGTCGAGGCGATCCGGGCGGACTTCCCGATCCTGTCGCGCACCGTGCGCGACGGGCGCCGGCTGGTCTACCTCGACTCCGGCGCCACGTCGCAGAAGCCGCGCTCGGTGCTCGACGCCGAGCGCGACTTCTACGAGAACCACAACGCCGCCCCGCACCGCGGCGCGCACCAGCTCGCCGAGGAGGCCACCGGCCTCTACGAGGCGGCGCGGGCGAAGGTGGCGGCGTTCATCGGGGCGCCGGAGAACGAGGTCGTCTTCACCCGCAACAGCACCGAGTCGATCAACCTGGTCGCCTACGCGCTGTCCAACGCGGCGACGGCGAAGGAGCCGGAGTTCCGCCGGTACGCCGTCGGGCAGGGCGACGAGATCGTCGTCACCGAGATGGAGCACCACGCCAACCTGCTGCCCTGGCAGCAGCTGTGCGAGCGCACCGGGGCGACCCTGCGCTGGCTCGGGCTCACCGATGACGGCCGGCTGGACCTCTCCGACCTGACCACCGTGGTCAACGAACGGACCAAGCTGGTCGCGGTCACCCAGCAGTCGAACATCCTCGGCACGATCAACCCGCTCGAGGAGATCATCGGCCGGGCGCACGAGGTCGGCGCGCTGGTGCTGATCGACGGTGCGCAGTCGGTGCCGCACCAGCCGGTCGACGTCACCGCGCTCGGCGCGGACTTCCTGGTGTTCTCCGGGCACAAGATGCTCGGCCCCACCGGGGTCGGCGTGCTGTGGGGCCGGTACGAGGTGCTCGACGCCCTCCCGCCCTTCCTCACCGGCGGTTCGATGATCGAGGTCGTCCGGATGGAGGGCAGCACGTTCATGCCCCCGCCGCAGCGGTTCGAGGCCGGCGTGCCGATGACCGCACAGGTCATCGGCCTCGGCGCAGCCGTGGACTACCTCGAGCGCCTGGGCATGGACAAGGTGCTGGCGCACGAGGAGGCGCTCACCGAGTACGCGCTCGCGCAGCTGCAGGCGATCCCCGGCGTCACCGTGATCGGCCCGCCGGACACGGTGGCCCGCGGTGGGGCCATCAGCTTCACCGTGGAGGGCATCCACCCGCACGACGTCGGCCAGGTCCTCGACGACCTCGGGGTCGAGGTCCGGGTCGGCCACCACTGCGCGTGGCCGGTGGTCCGCCGCTACGGCGTGCCGGCCACCACCCGTGCCACCTTCTACGTGCACACCGGCTACGACGACGTCGACGCGCTCGTCGACGCGGTCCGGGAAGCCCAGCGGTTCTTCGGCGTTGCACTCTCCGAGAGCAACGAGGGAGCAGCGAGCTGATGCAGCTGGAGTCGATGTACCAGGACATCATCCTGGACCACTACCGGAACCCGCACGGGCGCGGTCTACGCGACCCGTTCGAGGCCGAGGTGCACCACGTCAACCCGACCTGTGGCGACGAGGTCACCCTGCGGGTGCACCTCGAGACCGACGCCGCCGGCGAGCCGATCCTGTCGGACGTCTCCTACGAGGGCATGGGCTGCTCGATCAGCCAGGCGTCGGTGTCGGCCATGTACGACCTGGTGCTCGGCAAGCCGGTGCCCGAGGCGCTGGCCGCCGGCGAGCACTTCATGACGCTGATGCAGAGCAAGGGCGACGCGTCCGTGGCCCAGCAGCTGGAGGACGAGCTGGAGGACGCCATCGCGTTCGCCGGCGTCTCCAAGTACCCGGCGCGGGTCAAGTGCGCGCTGATGAGCTGGATGGCGCTGAAGGACGCGAGCGCCCGCGCGCTGTCCGCAGCCCCGACCGAGGGAGTGAACCGATGAGCGAGACCACCGAGCCGGCTCCGGCCGAGGGCATCTACGGCGGCAAGTCCGCGCTGCTGGAGGACGTCGAGGAGGCCATGCGCGACGTCGTCGACCCCGAGCTGGGCGTCAACGTCGTCGACCTGGGCCTGGTCTACGGCCTGGACGTCGACACCGAGGCCAATGTGGCCATCATCGACATGACGCTGACCTCGGCGGCCTGCCCGCTGACCGACGTCATCGAGGACCAGGCCCGTCAGGCGCTGACCGGTGGCCCCGGCCCCGGCCTGGTCGACGACATCCGGATCAACTGGGTCTGGATGCCGCCGTGGGGTCCGGACAAGATCACCGACGACGGCCGCGAGCAGCTCCGCGCGCTCGGCTTCCGGGTCTGACCGTCTGTGTTGCTCGCCGGTCTCCTCGACCGGCTGGCCGCGGGGGAGACCCCGACGGCTGATGCGAGTTGTCGCGACCGTGGGGGGGGGGGGGGGGGGGGGGGGGGGGGGGGGGGGGGGGGGGGGGGGGGGGGGGGGGGGGGGGGGGGGGGGGGGGGGGGGGGGGGGGGGGGGGGGGGGGGGGGGGGGGGGGGGGGGGGGGGG
>NZ_JBJGZY010000057.1:0-21646 GCF_054050755.1 Modestobacter sp. SYSU DS0511 | reverse complement strand
CTACACCGTGGTGCGCGGCGCCGACGGGGGTTTGAAGTGGTACGCGGCCCTGGGGGTCAGCGGCGCCCGGCGAGGGGGGCGGCGCCGGGGGGGCCCCCCCCCCTCTCGGCTGGCGGTGGCGGTGGGATTTGAACCCACGGAGGCTTGCACCTCACACGCTTTCGAGGCGTGCTCCTTCGGCCGCTCGGACACGCCACCGCCGGAGAGACTACAGGCCCCGCTTCGCGCGGAAGAAGGCGCGTAGCAGAGCCGCCGACTCCTCGGCCCGGACTCCCCCGGTCACCTCGGGCCGGTGGTTGAGCCGGCGGTCCCGGACGACGTCCCACAGCGACCCGGCCGCACCGGCCTTCGGGTCGTCGGCGCCGTAGATCACCCGGGCCACCCGGGCGAGCACGCTGGCGCCGGCGCACATCGTGCAGGGCTCCAGCGTGACCACCAGGGTCGCGCCGGTCAGCCGCCAGCCGTCGCCGCGCGCCCGCGCGGCCGCCCGCAGCGCCAGCACCTCGGCGTGCGCGGTGGGGTCGCCCACCTTCTCCCGCTCGTTGGCCGCCTCGGCCAGGACCGCCCCGTCCGGCCCGAGGACGACGGCGCCGATCGGGGTGTCCCCCCACTCCTGCGCCGCCGCGGCCAGCTCCAGCGCGCGCAGCATCGCTGCGTCGTCCCTCACCGGGGTACTTCCGTGAGAGCTTGTGCTCTGCTCACCGCTGGTGAGCAGAGCACAAGCTCTGCGGAGACCACTCGGTCGGCCCGACGTCGGCCCGGCCCGCTCGCGACGTTCACGGCGCGGCCACCTCGGCCAGCTGCTCGGCGAACCCCAGGCGTTCCGCGATGGCCAGCACCATCTCATCGGCCCACAGCTCGTCGGAGGACAGCAGCGCCGCCAGCTCCTCGGCGGGCAGCCCGGCGTCGGCGAAGAGGTCCAGGTCGCCGCCGGGCCAGCCCTCCTCGTCCTCGTCGAAGGCCACGTCGTCGACCGGGATGCCGTAGCGCTCGACCGTCTCCGCGGCCAGCAGCCACTCCTGGAAGGTGGCGTCGGAGATCAGCGCCCGCACCATCCCGCCGGGGCCCGGCCGCAGCACGACGAAGTAGAGCCGGCTGTCCACGACCAGCACGTACGGGCCGGGCCAGCCGGCGGCGGCGGGCTCGGCCAGGGCCCGCTCGAGGACGGGCAGCTCGTCGGAGGCGTCGGCGGCCAGCAGCTCGCACCGCCAGCGGCCGTCGGTGCGGGACACCCGCACCGCGAAGCTCGGGCGCAGTCCGGCGCCGGCGTCCGGGAGGGTCGTCATAGCCTCTGATCATGGCTGATGCCCCCGCGAGCCCGGCCCCCGCGAGCCCGGGCCGGTTCCCCGTGCCGACCATGCCGGTGCCGCCGGTCTCGGTGGTCGGGCTCGGGCAGCTGGGTGGGTCGCTGGCCGCCGCCCTGGCCGCCGCGGGGCGGGCGGTCTCCGGCTGGGACGTCGACCCGGCGGCCCGCGCCGTCGCCGAGGAGCACGGCGTCCTCGTCACCCGGGAGCTCACCGGCGTCGTCGTCCTCGCCGTCCCGCTGCCGGTGCTGGGCACCGCGCTCGACGGGCTGCGGATCGATCCGGGCGCCACGGTCACCGACGTCGGCTCGGTGAAGGTGCCCGTCCTGGCCGAGCTGGGGGCGGCGCTCGAGGACCGCTTCGTCGGCGGCCACCCGATGTGCGGCACCGAGCGCTCCGGCCCGGACGCCGTCGACCCCGAGCTGTTCCGGGGCGCCCGCTGGGCGCTGTGCCTGGAGCCCGGCACCGACCTGCGCCGCTGGCTGCGGGTGGCCGAGCTGGCCCTCGCGGTGGGCGCGGAGGTGGTGCCGGTGACCGCGGCCGAGCACGACGACGCGGTCGCCGCGATCAGCGCCGTCCCGCACCTGCTGGCCGCCGCGCTCGCGGCCGCGGCCGGCGAGGCGGGACCGCTGGCGCTGTCGCTGGCCGCCGGCAGCTTCCGCGACGGCACCCGGGTCGCCGGCAGCGACCCGGCGTTCGTGACCGCGCTGGTCACCGGCAACGCCGGGCCGGCCGCCGCGGCGCTGGACCGGGTCCGGGCGCAGCTCGACCGGCCCGTGCCCGAGCTGGTCGCCGCCGGGCACGCCGTGCGGGCCGCGGCGGCGCCGGCGCGCCGTCCCGTTCGGGTGCCGCTGGAGCGCAGCGCCCTGCTGGCGCTGGGCCGGTCCGGGGGCGCGGTCACCCGCCGGCTGGCCGCCTTCGTCGAGGGCTGGGCGCCGGAGCGGACCGAGGCGTGAGCACCCCGGCTACGGGGCAAGTGGACCGGGACGAAGAGGACCGGGACACACGAGGAGAGGTAGAGATGGCCGACGAGCACCTGGACGACGAGCAGATCCACGACCGGATCTCCGCGCTGGCCGAGGAGGAGCGCCAGCTGCGCGAGTCCGGCGACCACACCCCGGAGCAGCGCGCCCGGCTCACCCAGATCGAGCAGGACCGCGACCAGCTGTGGGACCTGCAGCGCCAGCGGGACGCCAAGCGGCAGTACGACGAGGACCCGGACGAGGCGCAGCCTCGACCGGAGCCGCAGGTGGAGAACTACCTGCAGTGACGCCGGTCGCCGGGGGGCGCCGTCCGCGGGACGGCGACCCCCGGGGGCGTGCCCGCGAGGAACTCGCGTGGTTCGCCACTCGACGGGAGCCGGTCGCCGCGCAGCCCGCCTGCCCGCGCGTTCACTGGCCGTGACTGCCCGAGCACCGCTGGTCGATCTTGCCGCCCCTCTCTCCCGTTTCGCTGGGTAGAGTTCCGGCCGACCCGAACCCGGCCGGCGCCGTCGACGCGCGCCGTGCTCCCCGCAGGGGGCCGACGACCTACGGAGAAGCCAGATGGGGCGCCACGCCCGCACGCGCGCCGGTTCCGGGCTGTCCGCCCGGCCGGCCCTGCTCGCCGGGCTCGCCGCCCTGCTCGTCGTCGTGATCGGTGGCGGGCTGCTCGCCTGGGGCCTGTCCGGCTCCGGCGACTCGGCGTCCGCGGAGGGCTGCACCGACGGGCAGACCGTCCGCGTCGCCGTCGCCCCGGAGGTCGGGGACGTCGTCGAGCAGCTGCTGTCCGAGCCGCTGGAGCTGCCGGACGGCGGCTGCGCCGTCGCCGAGGTCACCGCCCGTGAGCCGCTGCAGACCCTGGCCGACCTGGGCTCCCTGGACGCCGAGCAGCTCCCGGACGTGTGGGTGCCGGACTCCTCGCTCTGGGCCGCCCGGGCCGGCGCCGACGCCGGCCTGGACCCGTCGGGGTCGCTGGCCAGCTCCCCGCTGGTACTGGCCACCAGCCGTGCGGCCGCCGAGGAGCTCGGCTGGATCGAGGACCCGCCCAGCTGGGGTGACGCGCTGCGCACCGACCGCGCCCTCGCCGTCCCCGACCTGACCGCCAGCGCCGAGGGGCTCTCCGTCCTGGCCGCCGTGCGCCAGTCCCTGGGTGGCGACGAGGAGGCGGACAACGCCGTCGTCTCGGCGGTGCTCGCGGCTGCCCGCGGCGAGGTGCCGACGGCCGGCGACGGGCTGACCGCCGGCCTGGCCGGCGGCGCCGACGCTCCGCTGGTGCCGGCCAGCGAGCAGGAGGTGCTGGCCACCAACGCCGGCGCCGAGGACGCCGCGCTGGTCGCCGTCTACCCCACCGACGGCTCCCCCGCGCTGGACTACCCGGTGCTCCGGGTGGCCGCCGCGCCCGGGGCCGAGCGCCCGGCCACCGACGCGGTGCTCCGCGCCCTCACCGCCGAGGCCGCCGACGAGGTGGTGCGCGAGGCCGGTTTCCGCGACCGCACCGGCGCCGCCCCGGCCGGTGCCGGCGCGGGGTCCGGCGTGCAGGAGGAGGCGCCGGAGACGCTGGCCCTGGCCCCGGAGACGCTGCAGACGCTGCTCGGGCGGGTCTCCAGCCTGGCCACGCCGTCCCGGCTGCTGACCGTCGTCGACGTCTCCACCTCGATGAACGCCCCGGTCGGCGACGGCACCCGGGCCACCCTGGCCCGGGACGCCACGCTCAGCGCGCTCGGCCTGCTGCCGGACTCGCACTCCGGCGGCGTGTGGGCCTTCGCCTACCAGCTGGAGGGCCAGCGGGACTGGGAGGAGCTCGCCCCGCTGCGCACCCTCGGCGCCGAGGTCGACGGCCGCACGCACCGGCAGGTCGTCGCGGAGCAGCTGCGCACCATCCCCGACCGGCTGCGGCCCGGTGGCACCGGCCTCTACGACACGACGCTGGCCGCGGTGCGCGCCGCCCGGGACGCCTACGACCCCGGCTCGGTGAACTCCGTCGTGCTGATCACCGACGGGGACAACGACGACGACGCCGCCGGCCTGACCCGCGAGCAGCTGCTGAGCACGCTGCGCAGCGAGGACGACCCGGAGCGGCCGGTGAAGGTCATCGGCATCGCGCTCGGCCCGGACGCCGACCTCGGGGCGCTGGAGGACATCGGCGAGGCCACCGGTGGCGCCGCCTACCAGGCGCTGGACCCCGAGGACCTGCAGTCGGTGCTCTTCGACGCCATCCGCCGCCGCGGCTGAGGAAGGACCCCCGTTCCCCCACGCCTCGCAGGCTCGGCGCGGGTCCCCCTCAACGGGGGCCGTCAGGGGCGGGTGAGCAGGGCGTCGAGGGCGGCGGTGACCTCATCGACGGTCACCCGGGCCAGCGCGGGGTCGAGCTCTGTGCCGTGCGGGTCGCCGGAGCCGTCACCGTGCCAGAGGACGACGTGCTGCGCGCGGGGCGGCGGGCCCCACAGCGCCGGGGACACCGGGCCGAACAGCACCACCGAGGGACGGCGGTAGGCGGTCGCCAGGTGGGCCACCCCGGTGTCGCCGCAGACCACCACCCGGGCGGCGGCGACCACGGCGGCCAGCTCCAGCGACGTCGTCCGGCCGGCCAGCACCGCGTCGTCCGGCAGCCCGGCGAGCTCGGCGACCCGCAGCGCGAGGTCGCGCTCGGCCGGCCCGCCGGTGACCACCACCCGCTCCCCCGCCGCGGCCAGGTGCCGCGCGACGGCGGCGAACCGCTCCGGGGGCCAGCGCCGGCCGGGGAACGCCGCGCCGGGGTGCACGACCGCCACGTCGCGCACCGGCGGGTCGACGGCGGGGACGGCGAGGTCGAGCGCGTCGGGGTCGCACTCGACCCGCAGTCCCTCCTCGACCAGCCGGCACCAGCGCCGCACCTCGTGCTCGTCGGGGTACCAGGTCGGGCCCGGGTAGCCGGGGCTGGCGAAGGTGAGCAGCCGCTGCGGGTGCAGATCGGCGACGACGACGTGCGAGGCGGGCCCCTTGCCGTGCAGGTCGACGGCGAGCTCCGGCGGCGGGCCGGTCCAGTCCAGCGGCTCGAGCTCGACGGCGGGCACCACCTCGTCGACGGCGTCGATCAGCGACACGAGCGGTTCCAGGGCGCGCGTCGTCGCCAGCACCAGCCGGGAGTCGGGGACGGCGGCCCGGATCCCGCGGATCGCCGGCACCCCGGTGAGCAGGTCACCCAGCCCCAGCGGCCGCAGCACCACTGCGGTGGGCCGCCCGTCGGCAGAAATGGCCATTTCTGCCGACGTCAGACTCGGGAGCGCTCGACCAGGGAGGTGGTCGAGTGGCCGGGCAGGTACGGCAGCACGACGGCCTGGCCGCCCCACCTCCGCAGCACCGCGGCCTCGGGCAGGTCGGCGCCGGCGTAGTCCCCGCCCTTGGCCCACACGTCGGGGCGCAGCTGCTCGAGCACGGCCGAGGGGGTGTCCTCGTCGAAGACGACGACGGCGTCGACGAACTCCAGCGCCTCCAGCACCCGGGCCCGGTCCTCGGCGGCGACCAGCGGCCGGGACGGGCCCTTGAGCCGGGACACCGAGGCGTCGGAGTTGATGCACACGACCAGGCAGTCGCCCAGCCCGCGGGCGGCCCGCAGGGTGGCGACGTGCCCGGCGTGCAGCAGGTCGAAGCAGCCGCCGGTGGCGACGACGGTGCCCCCGGCCCGGCGCACCCGCTCGAGCAGGGTGGCGACGTCGGCGGCCGGGGCGAGCGGCTCCGGGGCGACGGCGTCCCACGACGAGGCGCCGCCGCGGGCGACGAAGGCCCCGGCGGTGGCGACCGCGGTGGTCACCGCCTCGCCGGTGACGGCGCCGCCGGCGAGCGCCACGGTGGCCGCGGCGGCGAAGGAGTCACCCGCGCCGCAAGGGTCGCCGCCGGTGACCGGGGTGGCGGGCACGACCATCGGCGCGCCCTCGCCGTAGGAGAGCAGCGCACCCCGGGCACCGAGGGTCACCGCGACCGCGCCCACGCCCCAGTGCCGGATGAGCGCCTCGGCCCGGGCGCCGACGGCGGCCAGCCCGTCGCCGAGCACGTCCGCGCCGACCACCCGGGCGGCCTCCGCGCCGTTGGGGGTGACCAGCCGGGCGTTGGGCACCGGGTCGGCGCCACGGGGGTGCGGGTCCCAGACGACCGGGCCGGAGGCGGCGGCCAGGGCGGCGCGCACGTCGGGCGCGGACGTCGTCCCCCGGCCGTAGTCGGCCACCAGGACGGCGGCGGCGTCGCGGATGACCACGGCGGCCTCGGCCGGCAGCGGGCCGAGCGTCGCCGCCGGGGCGCCGCTGTCGATGCGCACGACGGAGTGGTCGCCGACCCGCACCCGCTGCTTGACCGCGGTGCCGCCGGTGGCCGGGACGGTGATCAGCCGCACCCGCCCGTCGAGCAGGGCGCGCAGCCGCTGCGCCCCCTCGTCGTCGGCGAGCGGCGCGATCAGCACCACCTCGCGGTTCCCGGCGAAGCGGGCGGCCAGGACGGCGGCCAGCGCCGCCCCGCCGGGGCGTTCGTGGGTCTGCACGTCCTCGACCACCGGCACCGGGGCATCGGGGGTCAGCCGGGACGCCGTCCCGACCAGGTCCACGTCGAGCAACGCGTCGCCGACGACGACGACCGGGCGGGCGTCGGGCTTCACCGGACCACCTCGACGTGGTTCTGCGTCGCGATCCGGCTGGGCTCGGCCAGCACCGCGGCGTCGAACGCAGCGCACAGCAGGTGCAGCGCGACCAGGTGGCACTCCTGCACGGTGGCGGTCCACGGGGAGTCGATGGCGACGGTGTCGTCGGCGACGGCGGCCAGCGGGTTGGGTGCCGGTCCGGTCATCGCCAGCACGGTGATGCCGCACTCCTTGGCCCGGCGGGCCGCGGCCACCGCGTTGGGCGAGCGGCCCGACGTCGACAGCAGCACCAGCACGTCACCGGCGCGGCCGTGCGCCTCGACCTGGCGGGCGAACAGCTCGTCGGCCGGGTAGTCGTTCGCGATCGCGGTCAGCGACGACGTCTCCGCGGTGAGGCAGATCGCGGAGAACGGCGGCCGGTCGGCGCGGTAGCGGCCGACCAGCTCGGCGGTGAGGTGCTGGGCCTGTGCGGCGCTGCCACCGTTGCCGGCGGCGAGCAGCCGGCCGCGGGCCGCGGAGCACAGCACGTCGGCGAGCAGCTGCCCCCAGCGGTTGAGCGTGTCGACCTGCGCGGTGAGGTCGCCCAGCGCCGAGGTGAGCGAGGCGACGTGGTCGTGCCCCGTGAGGTGGGTGCAGGTGTCGGGCGAGACGCCCTCGCGGTCGGTCAGCGGAGCCGAGGGGAACGGGGTGACGCTCATCGGGGTCCCTCCACGGGGGCTCATCGGGCGGCCTCCACCGGCGTGCGGGCGGCGAGGACCTGGCGGTACACGGCGTCGGTGTCGGCGACGACCCGGGACCAGCGGTAGCGGGTGCGGGCCCGGGTCACCCCGGCGGCGCCGAAGGCGGTGCGGCGGACGTCGTCGGCGAGCAGGCCGGCGAGCGCCTCGCCCAGGGCGGCGGGGTCGCGCGGCGGGACGAGCAGGCCGGTGCGGCCGTCGACCACGGTGTCGACCAGCCCGCCGACGGCGGTGGCGACCACCGGGCGCCCGCAGGCCATCCCCTCCAGCGGGGTGATGCCGAAGGGCTCGTACCAGGGGACGGCGAGCACCACGTCGGCCGAGCGCACCCAGGCGGGGACGTCGGTGCGGGCGACGGCGCCGGTGAACACCAGCCGGTCTGCGACACCGAGGGACGCGGCGATGGCGCGCAGCCGGGTGACCTCGGGGTCGGTGTCCAGCTCGGCGGCGTCCGGCCCGCCGACGACGACCAGCTCGGCGTCGGGCACGTGCACCAGCGCCCGGACGGCGTCCTCCTGCCCCTTGCGCTCGACCAGCCGGCCGAGCACCAGCAGGCGCCGACGGCCCGAGCGCGGCGCGACCGGCCCGTCGGGGGTGAAGACGCCCGTGTCGACGCCGCACGGGACGACCGAGACCCGGTCGCCGGGCAGGCCCAGGCGGCGCAGCTCGAAGACCTCGTCGGTGCAGGTGGCGACGACGTGGCTGACGTCGGCGCACAGCCCGCGCTCGAGGTCGATCCGCTGCTCGGGCGAGGTGTCGGCGTCGCCCTGGTGCCGGCGCTTGACCGAGCCGAGGGCGTGGAACGTCTGCAGCACCGGGATGCCCAGCGGCGCGGCCGCCTGCACCGAGGCGAGCCCGCTCATCCAGAAGTGGGCGTGCACCAGGTCGGGCCGGTCGGCGGCCCACTCGGCGGCGAGCACCTGCGCGAAGGTGCCCATGTGCTGCAGCAGGTCGTCCTTCGGGACGGTGCGCGGCGGGCCGGCGGTCACGTGGGCGACGGTGTAGCCGTCGGCGGTGACCACCCGGTCGGGCAGGTCGGCGTCGTCGCGGCGGGTGTGCACGGTGACCTCGTGGCCGCGCACGGCCAGGCCCGCGGCCAGCGCCGCGACGTGCACGTTCTGCCCGCCGGCGTCGACGCCGCCGATGGCGGCGAGCGGCGAGGCGTGTTCGCTCACCAGGTCGATCTTCATCGGGTCACCTCTCCCAGCAGGGCATCCCAGTCACGCAGGAAGCGCTCCAGCCCGTAGCGGTCCAGTGCGGCGGCGCGGGCGGCCTTGCCGGCCAGCCGTGCGGCGTCCGGCTCGGAGAGGAAGTGCCGCAGCGCGGCGGCGAGCTTCTCCGGCCGGGTGGAGAGCACGCCGGCCTCGGCCGGCACCGCCTCCACCGCCTCGGTGGTGGCCAGCCCGACGACCGGCAGGCCCAGGTGCATCGCCTCCAGCAGCGACAGGCCCAGCGACGTCCAGCGCACCGGGTGCAGGTACACCCGGCGGCGGGCGAGCTCGGCGTGCATCGCGGCCTGCGGGGGGTCGTCGTGCAGGCCGACCCGCTGGGGGTCCAGGCCGTAGCGCTCGTGCAGCCCGGTCAGCCCCATGCCGAAGACGTCCAGCGGCGCGGCCTCGGCGAACAGCGGCAGCAGGTCCCCGCCGGTGTACCGGCCCCGGCGCACCGGCTCGTTGACCACGACGCCGGCCCGGGGGAGCTCGCCGGTGTAGCGCTCGCCGGGGTCGACGATGCCGTGCTCGATGACCACGGTGGGCGCCGAGCCGTTGTCGTAGAACAGCTGGTTGAAGTGCGTGACGTGCGCGATCGGGATCGCCGACTGGTCGGCCATCGGGTGCCGGGTGTTCGGCACCGCGCCCGAGCCGGTGTCCGGGCCCGGCGCGTTGTGCTCCAGGAACACCGCGGGGAGGTCGCGGCCCGGCTCGCGGCCCAGCCACTCGCGGACCAGCTCCAGGTCGCGGGGGCGCTGCAGCACGACGACGTCGGGCTGCTCGTCGCGCAGCTGCGCCGGCGTCACCTCGCGGGCTGACGCCGGCCAGTCCCAGGTGCGGGCCCGGCCCAGCCCGTCGGGGCTGCGACTCCCGTCGGGACCCGTCACGACGGGCAGCAGGTAGTCGTGCGTGCCCTGGACGAACGCCGTCGTCCAGGAGCCGTGCACGTGCCAGAGCAGGACCTTCATGCGGCGACCAGCTTCTCGACGGCGGCGACGACGTCGCCGGCGGTGACGGAGGTGAGGCAGGGGTGCCCCGGCACCGGGCACTCGCGGGCGCGGGTGCCGCGGCAGGGGGCGGACTGGTCGCCGAGCAGCACGGTGGGGACGCCGTAGGGCGCCCACCGCACGGCCGGGACGACCGGGGAGAACAGCGAGACGACGGGGGTGCCCACCGCGGCGGCCAGGTGCGCCGGGCCGGTGTTGCCGACGACGACGGCGGCCGCGCCGTCGAGCAGCGCGGCCATCTCGGCGAGGGTGGTCGCCCCGCCCAGGTCGGTGCCGCGGGCGCCGGCGACGGCCGCGGTGAGCGCGCGCTCGCCCGGCCCGCCGGTGACCAGCACCCGCCGGCCGGCGGCGGTGAGGGCCTCGACCGCCTCCGCGCAGCGCTGCGCCGGCCAGGCGCGGGCGGGCACGGAGGCCCCGGGGTGCAGGACGACGTAGCCGGGCTCGTGGTCGATCGCCGGGAGCGGCCGGCGGACGGCGAGGCGTCCGTCGTCGCCGGCGGGCAGCTCGAAGCCGGCGGCGCGGGCCAGCGACAGCGCGCGCTCGGGCTCGGGCAGGTCGTCGTCGACCCGGTGCCGGACGTCGAGCAGCGAGCCGGGGTAGTCGACGCTGATCGCGGAGATCCGCTGCACCCCGGCGGTGCGCAGCACGAGCGCCAGCGGCAGCGGTGACTGGTGGAAGGAGGTGGAGACGACCGCCTCGGTGACCCCGGCCGCGCGGACCCGGTCGGCGAGCGCGGCGAGGTCGGCGGCGTCGACCGGCTGCGGGTTCCCGTCGATCCACGGGCAGTGCCAGGTGAGCACCTCGTCGACCCCGGGCAGCAGCTCGGCGGCGGCGGTGCCCTGCGGGCTGGCGAGGAACACCACCCGGTCGGCGCCGTGCGCGACCGCGCGGACCAGCGGCCCCTGCAGCAGCACGTCGCCGGCGTTGTCCAGCCGCGCGACGAGGACGGTGCGGGTCACCAGGCGCCGGCCAGGACGTCGTCGACCGCCTCGGGAAGCGTCGGCGCGCGGTGCGCGGCGGCGGTGACCTCCTCGGGGCGGGTGACCGGCGTGGGCACGAGGATGCCGTGCGCCCCGGCAGCCGCGGCGGCCTGCACGTCGGCGGCGATGTCGCCGACCAGCACGCAGCGCGCCGGGTCGACGTCCAGCTCGGCGCAGGCGGCCTTCACCATGCCGGGGGCGGGCTTGCGGCAGTCGCAGCCGTCCTCGGGGGCGTGCGGGCAGACCTGCACGGTGTCGAAGGGACCCAGCAGCTCGGCGACCCGGGCGTTGACGGCGTCGGCCTGGGCGCGGGTGATCAGCCCCCGGCCGACGCCGGACTGGTTGGTCACCAGGCCGATCCGCACGCCCCGGGCGCGGAGCGCGTCCAGCGCCTCGCGCGCGCCGTCGACCGGGCGGACCAGCGCCGGGTCGCCGTTGTAGGGGACGTCGTGCACCAGCGTGCCGTCGCGGTCGAAGAGCACCACGTCGGGCAGCCCGCGCCAGGGGGTGACGGCGCGGTGCTGCACGGCGCCGCGGAGGAAGTGCCAGGTGGCCAGCGGCGGGATGACCGCGCTGGTCAGCGCCATGGTGACCACCTCGTCCCGGCTGCGCGGGCCCGGCGCGATGCGGGCCCAGGCGAACTCCGCCGTCCCGGCGGCCCAGCCCAGCGCGGCGAGCGCGGCGGCCTTCGGCCTGCCGGCCAGGGCGAGCCCGACCGCGCCGAGGGCGGCGGCGGTGACGGCGAGGTGGCGGGGGCGGCGGCCGACGGCGGCGTCGGCGCGCTCGCGCCAGGTCGGGCCGTGCAGGCGGCGCATGAGGACGTCGTCGGCGTTGCCGGCCTGCACCCGGGCGCTGACCCAGCGGTCGACCGGGCGCACCGGGTGGGTGATCCACCGCTCGCCGCGGGTGAGCCGCGCGCCGGTGTCCATCACCCGCAGCGCCAGGTCGGAGTCCTCCCGGAAGGCGCGGGGGAAGCGCTCGTCGAACCCGCCGACGGCGGCCAGCGCGGCGCGGCGGTAGGCGAGGTCGGCGGTGATCCAGCTGCTGGTGGCCAGGCCCGCGGTGCCGCGCTCCCAGTCGGTGGGGCGCCGGTCCTCGGGGAGCGGCACCCGCACGCGGCCCTGGGTGCCGGCGACGTCGGCCGGCAGCGCGGCCAGGTCGGCGGCCAGCTTCTCGTACCAGTCGGAATCGGGGACGACGTCGTCGTCGAGGTAGGCGATCCACTCGGTGCGGGCGACCCGCCAGCCGAGGTTGCGGGCGCGGGCGGGGCCGCCACCACCGGTGCGCACCACCCGGACCGGGGGGAGGCCGTCGCGGTCGGGCTGCAGCGGGGCGCCGGTGGGCCGGTCGTCGACCAGCACGAGCTCCGCCGGGCGCGGGCCGGTGGCGCCGGCGAGCGCGTCGAGCAGGACGTCGAGGGACGGTCGGCCGATCGTCGGCACGACCAGCGTGCAGTTGGCCAGAGCACCCGTCATGCCCGCCAGGGTGCCCCCAAGATCGCCGCCGAAACACTACGGGCTTTAAGTTTTTCCCGGCCGGTGACGGCAGTACCCCGATCGAGCGCCGGTCACCCCTCGCCCGGGCGTGTCGCAGCCGTTCCCCGCCGGGACCGTCCGCGCCGCCCGTGTCGACCCCGCCTCGCGCGGGTTGAGCCGGGTCCGACGAGCGGATCAGCGGGGGCGGCGGGCCGCAGCCGAGACGCGGGCCAGCGCGTCGGTGACGACCCCGGCGTCGTCGCCGAGCAGGGTCAGCAGGTGCGCGACCAGGTCGTCGTGCGTCCGGCCGGCCGCGCGCACCCGGTCCCGGCCGACGTCGGTGAGCCGGGCGTGCAGCAGTCGCCGGTCGCCGCCGACCCGCTCCCGGGTGACCAGGCCCTCGGCGACCAGGCGGTTGACCGTGCTCGTGATGCCGGGCCGGGACAACCCGACCGCCTCGGCCAGCTCCCCCATCGACGCGCTCTCCCCCGGTGACTCCGCGACCCGGCGCAGCACCTCGAAGCCGGTGAGCGAGACGCCGTGCTGCCGGTGCAGGGCGGAGTCGACCCGCCGGGTGACCCGGTCGTGCACCTGCACGATCCGCAGCCAGGTCTCGGTGGCAGAGGGACCGGCGGCCGCGAGCCCACTGACGTCCCTCGGCACACCCCGGGCGGGCGCGCCGTCGGGTCGCGGGTCGGTGTGCTGCTCCATGTCGGGTCAGGTCCTCCGTGGGCCGGTCGGGGTGGCTGGCGGTGGTGCGTCAGTGCGGCGGGCGGTCGCCGCTGCGGGTGCGGCGCCGAGCCACCGCACCGAGCGCGCCCGCGGTGGCCAGCAGGGCGATCCCGGCGACGAGCGTCGGGGTGGAGCGGTCGGCGACCGGCCGGCTGGCGGCGGCCACCTGGAGGTCCAGCTCGGCGGCGGCCGTCGACTCGCTGCCGACCAGCTCGACGCGGGCGGCGCCCGGGGGGACCCCGGCGGGGATCCGGACGACTGCCTCCACCCGGCCGCCGGGACCGGAGGTCACGGTGGTCAGCGGCTCGTCGACGCCGCGCATGGTCACCGTGACCAGCTCACCGGGCGCGAACCCGGAGCCCTGCACGGTGACCGTTCCCCCGGCGGCGACGGCCACCGCCGGGCCGGCGCTGGTCGCCGGGGCGGACGGCCGGGGTGCGCTGGTCCCGGGGGCGCTGGTCCCGGGCGTGCCGGGAGCGGGCGTCGGCGAGGGCTCCTGCGGGGGCGCGGGCGCCGGGCTGCCCGACGGCACCGACGGGGGCTCCGACGAGGGCTCCGACGAGGGCTCCGATGAGGCGGACGACGACGGCGACGGCGGTGCCGGGGACGACGGCACGGGCGCCTCCGACGACGGCGCCTCCGACGACGACGGCAGCGGCGGCTCGGACGGCGGCGTCGCGGACGGCGGCGTCGCGGACGGTGGCGGCTCGGACGACGACAGCGGTGGCACGGACGACGGCGGCACGGGCTCGACCGGAGCGGACGGCGGCGCGGTGACCGCGGCGCAGTCCTCGGCGCTGGGCCGGGTGTAGGTGCCCAGCTCCACCGGGGTCCCGGCGGCGCCGTCGGGGTCGGTCACCGTGACCGAGACGTCGACGGTGACGCCCCAGTCGACGTCGGAGCTGGTGAGCTCGGCCTGCGCACCGGCCGGGAGGTCGGCGGCGGCCTGCTCGGTGGACCCGTCGAACACCAGCGCGACCCGGTGCGGCTCGGAGCCGTTGGTGACCACCACCCGGACGACCGCCGGTCCGCAGCTGGGCCCGTGGGTGACCTGGACGTCGGGTCGGCGGGGGTCCTCGATCGCGGCGGCCGTCGGCGCGAGCACGACACCGGACACGAGGGCAGCGCCGACGACCAGCGTCAGCGTCCCGGCCGGGCGCAGCGCACCCTGCCCGGACGGTGTCGTCGTCGGCACTGCTGACCCCCGTTCCCGCACACCCGGCGGACGGCTCACCCGTGGCATCCCCGCTGCTCTGCCCACCAGGTGCCCCGATCATGTCCGCACCCGCCGTTCCGTCGCCCGTTCGTCACACGGGCCACTTCCGTGTCACCGGCGTGTCGGCATCGCCGCGCCGCCCGGCGCGGGTCTCCGAGAGCCCGGTCACATCGCTCACTACGGTGGCCGGGGTGGACTCAGCGGCGGGCACCGGACGTCAGCGGCAGGACACCGTCTACCGGGCGGGCGTCTACGGCCGGCACCCCCGGGTGCCCACCGTCTACCGCGCACTGGCCGAACGGGCCCGGCGGCGGCTGGACGCCCGCGCCTCCGCCTACGTGGCCGGGGGCGCCGGCGACGAGGACACCCAGCGCGCCGACCGCGCGGCCTTCGACCGCTGGGCGGTGGTGCCGCGCGTGCTGCGCGACGTCAGCTCCCGGGACACCTCGGTCGAGCTCTTCGGCCGGCGCCTGCCCGCCCCGCTGCTGCTGGACCCGGTCGGCGCGCTGGAACTGGTGCACCCCGAGGCCGACCTGGCCGTGGCCCGCGCGGCGGCGGCCCTCGGCGTCCCGATGGTCTTCTCCAACCAGGCGTCGGTGCCGATGGAGACCACCGCCGTGGCGATGGGCGACGCCCCGCGCTGGATGCAGCTGTACTGGTCGACCTCCGATGAGCTGGTGGAGAGCCTGCTGGGCCGGGCCGAGAGCAGCGGCTGCGAGGCCGTCGTCGTCACGCTGGACACCACGATGCTCGGCTGGCGCCCGCGCGACCTGGACCTCGGCCACCTGCCCTTCGCGCTGGGCAAGGGGATCGCCCAGTACACCTCCGACCCGGTGTTCCGCCGGCTGGTCGAGGAGCGGGCCGCCGCGGCCGGCGCACAGAGCGGCCCCCCGCCCGCACCACCCCAGCGACACCCCCAGCCGCGGCCGAACCTCGCCGCGGTGCGGGCACTGGTGGGGATGGCCCGCGCCTGGCCTGGTCCGCTGGTGGAGAACCTGCGCTCCCCCCTCCCCCGGGCCGCCGTGGAGACCTTCCTGTCCATCTACTCCCGGCCCTCGATCACCTGGGCCGACCTCGCCTGGCTGCGTGAGCGCACCCGGCTGCCGATCGTGCTCAAGGGCGTGCTGCACCCCGACGACGCGCGGCGGGCGGCCGACGAGGGTGTCGACGGGCTGGTGGTCAGCACCCACGGCGGCCGGCAGGTCGACCGCTCGATCGCGGCGCTGGACGCGCTGCCGGGCGTCGTCGCCGCGGTCGGGGACCGGATGCCGGTGCTCTTCGACAGCGGGGTGCGCAGCGGCGCCGACGTGCTCGTCGCCGTCGCGCTCGGCGCCCGGGCCGTGTTGCTGGGCCGGCCGTGGGTGTGGGGGCTGGGCCTGGCCGGGGAGGCCGGCGTGCGCCAGGTGGTCGAGGACGTGCTCGGCGAGTTCGACCTCACCCTGGGCCTGACCGGCCACACCGCCGTCGACCAGCTGACCCCGGAGGTGCTCGTCCGCCGTCCCTGACTGCCCACGTCGGCAGAAATGGCCATTTCTGCCCCGCGGTGGTCGGCGGGGCGTGGAGGCGGCACAGTTCCCTGGTGACCGACCCCTCGTTGCGCGCCCAGCTGTTCCGGCGCAAGCCGGTGCCGCGGGCGGACGCCGACGGGGAGGGGGAGCTCGCCCGCCGGATCGGGCCGCTGCAGCTGATGAGCTTCGGCATCGGCGCCACCATCGGCACCGGCATCTTCTTCGTGCTGTCGACGGCGGTGCCCGAGGCCGGCCCGGCGGTCATCGTCAGCTTCGTGATCGCCGCGGTGACCGCCGGCTTCACCGCCCTCTGCTACGCCGAGCTGGCCTCCAGCATCCCGGTAGCGGGCAGCTCGTACTCCTACGCCTACGCCACCCTCGGTGAGGTCGTCGCCTACGGGGTGGGCTGGTGCCTGCTGCTGGAGTACGCGGTCAGCTCCGCGGCGGTGTCGGTGGGCTGGAGCGAGTACCTGAACCAGCTCCTCGACGACGTCCTCGGCGCGCGCATCCCCGACGCCCTGTCCGCGTCCCCCGGCGCCGGCGGGGTGGTCAACCTGCCGGCGATCGTGCTGGTCACCCTGTGCGCGCTGCTGCTGGTGCGCGGGGCCAGCGAGTCGGCGCGCGCCAACGCGGTGATGGTGGCGGTCAAGGTGGCCGTGCTGCTGCTGTTCGTCGTCATCGCGTCCAGCGGCTTCGACGCCGGCAACCTCACCCCGTTCGCCCCGCTCGGCGCCGCGGGGATCAGCGTGGCGGCGTCGTCGATCTTCTTCTCCTTCATCGGGCTGGACGCCGTCTCGACCGCCGGTGAGGAGGTCCGCGACCCGCGGCGCACCCTGCCGCTGGCGATCATCGGCGCGCTCGTCGTCGTCACCGTCGTCTACCTGCTGGTGGCCGTGGCGGCGGTCGGTGCGCAGCCGGCCGGGGAGTTCGCCGGCCAGGATGCGGGGCTCGCGGTGATCCTCGAGCGGGTCACCGGGTCGAGCTGGCCGGGCATCGTGCTGGCTGCCGGAGCGGTGGTGTCGATCTTCTCGGTGACGCTGGTGACGATGTACGGGCAGACCCGCATCCTGTTCGCGATGAGCCGCGACGGGATGGTGCCCTCGCTGTTCAGCCGGGTCGACGCGCGCACGCTCACCCCGCTGCGCGGCACGGTCGCGGTGGCGGCGTTCGTCGCCGCGCTGGCCGGCTTCCTGCCGCTGGACTTCCTCGTCGACCTGACCAGCATGGGCACGCTCGTCGCCTTCAGCGTCGTCTCGGTGGGGGTGGTCGTGCTGCGGCGCACCCGGCCCGACCTGCCGCGCGGCTTCCGGGTGCCCGGCTACCCGGTGGTGCCGGTGCTGTCGGTGGCGTTCTGCCTGTACCTGATCACCGGGCTGTCGGCCACGACCTGGCTGTTGTTCGCCGGCTGGCTGACGATCGCCGCCGTCCTCTACGTCACCTACGCCCGCACCCACTCCGCGCTCCGGACGACGACGCGATGACGGTGCTGCTGGGCTGGGAGGCCGCCGAGCACGGCACCGGGGACGACGCCGCGCTCCAGCTGGCCGCCGGGCTCGCGCTGGCCGAGGACTCCCCCGCCGTCGTGGCGACCGTGGTGCCGCCGGGCCCGATCAGCGCGATCGCCTCCCGCATCGACCGGGAGTACCGGCAGTGGCGGGCGGCGCTGACCGCGACCCGCCAGGCCGAGGCGGTGACCGGGTTGCGCCGCGCCGGGGTGGACGACGTGCGCACCGCGGTCGTGCCGGGGGCGTCGGTGCCCGCGGGGCTGGTCGAGGCGGTGCACCGGTACCGGGCGCGGCTGCTGGTGCTGGGTGCGGCCGCGGCGGCGTCGCCGGGCCGGTTCTCCGCGGGATCGGTGGCCGAGCGGCTGCTGCACAGTTCGCCGGTGCCGCTCGCGCTGGCCCCGCGGGACTGGGTCTGCCAGGGGCCGCCGACCCGGCTGACCTGCGCCTGGGCGGGGACGGCGCGCTCACGCGAGGCGCTGGCCACCACCCGGGCGGCGGCCGAACGCTGGGGCGTGCCGGTGCGGATGGTCACCTTCGTGCCCGAGCGAGCCGCGATGCTGCCCTCGGAGACCGGGCTGCGGGTCGAGCAGCTGGTGAGCGAGGAGTGGGCAGGGCAGGCGTGCGGCTCGCTGGACGAGGTCGTCGGCAGCTGGGCGGGCCCGGGGCCTGCCCCGGAGACGATCCTGGCCCGCGGGACCGGCTGGGCGGGGGCGGTGGCGGCCGTGCCGTGGGAGCCGGGTGACGTGCTGGTGGTCGGCTCGTCGCGACTGGGCCCGCTGGCCCGGGTCTTCCTCGGGTCGACGGCGACGACGATCGTGCGTGCCGCGCCCGTGCCGGTGATCGTCGTCCCGCGTGGCGCGGACGGCACGCCGTCACGCTCTTGACGTTCGAGTGTGGCTTGAGTCACAGTCGGCTGCGGGCGGGGGAAGCCGGCTACCAATGGCCCTCCACTGCTGGAGGGACCGACCAACGCGGCCAGACCGTCAGGACCGGCCCCCCGCCCGCCAGCTCCGATCACTCACCCGGCGACTGCCCCTCGCCCGGCGCAGCGGTCGGCGCGGGTTCCGGAGCCGGTTCCGGGCTGGGCTCGGGCTCCGGTTCCGGGCTGGGCTCGGGCTCGGGGCCGGGCTCCGGCTCGGGGCTCGGCTCCGGGCTCGGCTCCGGGCTCGGCTCCGGCGTCGGCTCCGGCGCGGGCGTCGGCTCCGGCGCGGGCTCTGGGCTCGGTTCCGGGCTCGGCTCCGGCGTGGGCGTCGGTTCCGGCGCGGGCTCGGGGCTCGGCTCCGGCGTGGGCGTCGGTTCCGGCGCGGGCTCGGGGCTGGGCTCCGGCGTGGGCGTCGGTTCCGGCGCGGGCTCGGGGCTGGGCTCCGGGCTCGGCTCCGGCGTGGGCGTCGGTTCCGGCGCGGGCTCGGGGCTCGGCTCCGGCGCGGGAGCTGGCACCGGGGCGGGAGCGGGGTCCGGCTCGGGAGCTGGTTCCGGGGTCGGTGTCGGGCGCGGCGGGCTGTACTGGGCGCCGTTGCTCACCAGCAGCACGACCTGCTGCCCGGGCGGCACCGGCGTCCCGGCGGCGGGCCGGAGCCCCACGACGCGACCGGCCGGCACCGCGGCGTCGACGACCCGGCGCACCGGCTCGTAGCCCGCCTCCGCCAGCAGCGACTGGCAGGCGCTCGCCCCGTTGCCGACGCAGCCACGGGGGATCTCGGCACTCGCGCCGCGCAGGTGCTCCGGGTCGGCCGGCGGGAAGGGCGCAGCGGGACGGCCGGAGAGCACCGGCGTCATCGCCTCCCGCCAGATCGTCGCCGGGATGCCGCCGCCGAAGCTGCCGACGTCCCGGTTCTCCCGCGGGTCGTAGACCATGACCCCGGCCGCGAACTCGGGCGTGTACCCGACGAAGGTCGCCGAGAAGTTGTCCTGCGAGGTGCCGGTCTTGCCGGCGATCTCGTGGCCGGGCACGTACGCCCGGCGACCGGTCTGGCCCGGGTGGCCCGGCTCGACGTCCTTGCGCAGCGCCTGGCTCACCGTGGCGGCGATGCCCGGTGCGATCGCCTCGGGCGTGCACTCGGGCTGCCCGCCGAGGGGCTGGCCCTCCGGGCCGGTCAGCGGCTGGCCGGTGCGGTCGAGCACCTCCTCCACCAGCAGCGGGCGGCAGGCGGTGCCGCCGGCGGCGAGGGTGGCGTAGGCGTTGGTGAGGGCGAGCGGGCTGGTCGGCTCGGCGCCGAAGGTGAACGACCCGCGGTTCTCTGCCACGATCCGGTCGGCCACCGGGTCGAGGCTGCGCAGGCCCATCCGCTGGGCGACGCGCACCGGCCCCTCGACGCTGCCGAGCAGGTCCTCCAGCGCCAGGAAGTAGGTGTTGGAGGAGCGGTAGAGCGCCTCCTCCATGTCCAGCCGGGCCGGGAAGCGGCCGGCGTTCTGCACGTCGTAGGGCTCGTCGCCGTCCCGGTAGACGCTGGAGACGTACGGATCGTCGGTGCGCAGTTCCAGGTCGAGGCCGTAGCCGGCCTCCATCGCGGCGACCGCGGTGAAGACCTTGTAGGTGGAGCCGGTGCCCTGGCCCGCGACGGCGGGGAGGACGACGGTGGTCTGCGCGGGGTCGCTCTCGTCCAGGCCGTACTCGCGGTTGACCGCCATCGCCAGCACCCGCCCGGTGCCCGGCTGGACGGCGACGAAGATGCCGGCCCGCGGGTCGGTGGTGTCCAGCTCCTGCCGGACGGCGGCGTCGGCGGCCTGCTGCAGCGCGGGGTCCAAGGTGGTGCGGATGGTGAGCCCGCCGGCCTGCAGGCGGTCGGGGGTGAGGCCGTAGCGGTCGGCCAACTCGTCGAGCAGGTGGCCGCAGAAGAAGCCGCCGATCCGCGCGTCGGTGCAGCCGTTGGGCGGGGTGCCGCCGTCGACGATGCCGAGCGGCTCGGCGCGGGCGGCCTCGGCGGCGGCAGGGTCGAGCAGCCCGACCTCGGCCATCCGGGTCAGCACCAGGTCGCGCCGGGCGAGCGCCCGCTCGGGGGCGGTCACCGGGTCGTAGAGCGAGGGGCTGCGGACCAGTCCGGCCAGCAGCGCCCCCTGCGCGGCGGTGAGCTGGTCGGCGGTGGTGGCGAAGTAGCGCTGCGCGGCGGCGGCGATGCCGTAGGCGCCGTTGCCGTAGTAGACGGTGTTCAGGTACCGGGTGAGGATCTCGTCCTTGGTGTAGCGCTCCTCGAGGGCCAGTGCGATCTGCGCCTCGCTGAGCTTGCGCCCGAGGGTGTCGGCGGTGGCGTCGGCGCGGCCGGCGGCGTCCCGCGCGGTCTGCAGCCGCAGCTGCTTGACCAGCTGCTGGGTGATCGTCGACCCGCCCTCGGAGACCTCGCCGGCGGCGATGTTGCGCAGCAGTGCCCGGGTCAGCCCGCGGGGGTCGACGCCGGGGTGGTCGCGGAAGCGCTCGTCCTCGATCGCGACGAGGGCGTCCTTGGCCACCTCGGCGATCTGCTCGCCCGGGACCGGGGTGCGGTTGCGCCGGTAGAACTCGGTGATCAGCGAGCCGTCGGCAGCGAGCACCCGGCTGTTGCCGGGCAGCCGGTCGTCGACGGCCGGGTCGTCCAGCGGCTGCACGAGCGCACCGCCCTGCTTGGCGGCGAGGCCGACGCCGGCCAGCCACGGGGCGAGCACGCCGGCCACGAGCCCACCGGCCAGGACGACGGCCAGCAGCAGGCGGAGCAGCACCCCGGCAGGGGGCCGGCGACGCCCGCGCGCGGGCTCGACGTCCGGCAGCAGCCACGGCTGCGACTCCCTGGCGATGACCGACACCCCCGGCGCCTCGACGAGTGGGCGGGCGCCCACGGAACCCGACTGCACTGCTCACCAGGAGGGGCGGGGATGCGTGGACACGGGGATCGCAACGAGACCGTCATGTGCCGCAGCGGCCGCGCGACGGGGCCGGACGGACGAACGGCCCCGCTCTCCGAGGAGAACGGGGCCGTGCGCTGTCTCAACCAGACGTGCACCCGAAGGGACTCGAACCCCTAACCTTCTGATCCGTAGTCAGATGCTCTATCCGTTGAGCTACGGGTGCCTGTGTTCAGTTGTTGCGCGGAGGCTCCGGGATTTGAACCCGGGATGGGGGGTTACCCCAAACCGCATTAGCAGTGCGGCGCCATAGACCGGACTAGGCGAAGCCTCCCGGGTTCCGAGTCACCCCGGAACCACCGAGAGACAAGGCTACCAGCGCCTCCCGGGGAGGCCCAACGGGGGTCCGGCGACCACCGCCCCCGACAGGACCACCTCCCGCACAGTCGTGGGGGGGGGGGGGGGGGGGGGGGGGGGGGGGGGGGGGGGGGGGGGGGGGGGGGGGGGGGGGGGGGGGGGGGGGGGGGGGGGGGGGGGGGGGGGGGGGGGGGGGGGGGGGGGGGGGGGGGGGG
>NZ_JBJGZY010000056.1:0-22036 GCF_054050755.1 Modestobacter sp. SYSU DS0511 | reverse complement strand
GGCGGGGAGGGGGGGGCGGGACACCCCGCCGCCGGGTGGGGTGGGGGGTGGGGGGGGTGGGGGGCTTGAAGGGGCCGGGGGGGGGGGGGGGGCCGCCCCCCCCCCCCCCCCCCCCCCCACGCCCAGCAGGTGACGTGCTGGAACGGCCCCCTTGCAGGGCCCCGCCGCGAGCCTGCGAGTGGTGGGGGGCAAGGGGGTCCTTCCTCACGCGGGCTTCTCGGCCTCCTGGTGCTGGATGGCCTGCACCGCGTGGCCACCGAACTGGTTGCGCAGCGCGGCGACGGCCTTCATGGTCGGCGAGTCCTCCTGGCGCGAGGCGAACCGGGCGAACAGCGAGGCGGCGATCGCCGGCATCGGGACGGCGTGCTCGATCGCCTGCTCGACGGTCCACCGGCCCTCGCCGGAGTCCTCGGCGTAGCCGGCGATCTTGTCCAGCGCCGGGTCCTCCTGGAGCGCACGGACCAGCAGGTCGAGCAGCCAGGACCGGATGACCGTGCCCTGGGTCCACGAGGCGACGACGCCGGGGACGTCCTCGATCAGC
This sequence comes from Modestobacter sp. SYSU DS0511, assembly GCF_054050755.1. Taxonomy (NCBI): domain Bacteria; kingdom Bacillati; phylum Actinomycetota; class Actinomycetes; order Geodermatophilales; family Geodermatophilaceae; genus Modestobacter; species Modestobacter sp. SYSU DS0511. Next base: position 21,495 of record NZ_JBJGZY010000056.1, on the reverse strand, counting down.
TCGGAGGCGGCCAGCAGCTCGTAGCCCTCGCCGTAGGCCTGCATCAGCGCGTACTCGATGCCGTTGTGGACCATCTTGGCGAAGTGCCCGGCGCCCACCGGGCCGGCGTGCACGAACCCCGCACCGGGGATCGGGTCACCGGACTCGTCGTGCGGCGCCGGCGGCTTGAGCGCGTCGAAGACCGGCTGCACCTTGGCGACGTCCTCGGCGCTGCCGCCGACCATGAGCGCGTAGCCGTTCTCCAGGCCCCACACACCGCCGGAGACGCCGGCGTCGATGTAGCCGATGCCCTTCGCACCGAGCTCCTCGCCGTGGAGCTTGTCGTCGCTGAACCGCGAGTTGCCGCCGTCCACGACCACGTCTCCGGGGCTGAGCAGCTCGCCCAGCTCCCGCACCGTGGCCCGGGTGGGCTCACCGGCGGGGACCATCACCCAGACGACGCGCGGCGCCTCGAGGGCGGCGACCAGCCCTTCCAGGCTGTCCACGTCGCGCTTCCCCGGGCTGCGGTCGTAGCCGATCACCTCGATGCCGGAGCGGCGTACCCGCTCCGCCATGTTGCCGCCCATCTTGCCCAGTCCGACCAGCCCCAGCTGCACGTCCGGTCCTCCTCCACGCTCGTCTCCCACGGGTTCCCGCGGGCGGTCTCGGTGGGCGCACGCCACGCTGCGGGCCCAGCTCCCGGGTCCGGCCCGGGATCTTCCTGCTCCATCGTGCTCGCCCGCCCCCGGAGCTGCACCCCCGGGGTGGCGGCCCCGCTGCAGGGGCCCGCCCCGAGCCTGGTGACGTGCTGGACCGGCCCCTGCAGCAGGGTCTGTCTTCAGCCCGGCAGGCGCACCGGCATGATCAGGTAGCGGTAGCTGCCCGGCCGCTCGGCGGGCCGGGACGCCTCGGCGTCCTCGGCGGCGGGCTCGGGCACCCCGGAGAGCACCGCAGGCTTCAGCGCGGTGGTGAAGTCCATCCGCGCCCGCTCGGTGTGCACCGCGGCCAGCCCGTCGAGCAGGAACGTCGGGTTGAAGCCGATGGTCAGCGGGTCGCCGTCGAACTCGACGTCGCAGCGCTCCTCTGCCTGGCCCTCGTCGTCGGTGCCGCCGGCCCGGAGGGTGACCTGGCCCGGGGTGAACTCGCAGCGCAGCGGCGTGCCCCGGTCGGCGACCAGCGCCACGCGCTTGGCCGCGTCGGTGAACAACCCGACCGGCAGCGTGGCGTACGAGGCGGACTCGGTCGGCATGATCGCCCGGTACTTCACGAACTCCGCGTCCAGCAGCCGGGTGGTGGTCTGCCGGTCCTTCCCGGACAGGCCCAGGATGCCCTCCCCGGACCCGCTCGAGCTCAGGGACAGGACCACCTCGGGTCCGCTGGTCAGCGTCTTGGCGGCGTCGGCCAGGGTGCGTGCGGGCACCAGCACGGCGGCGGAGAGACCGGGGGTCTCCGGGCGCCAGGCGAACTCGCGCACCGCCAGCCGGTACCGGTCGGTGGCGGCGAGGGTGACCAGGTCGTCCTCGATCTCCAGCCGGACGCCGGTGAGCATCGGCAGGGTGTCGTCCCGCCCGGCGGCGACCGCCACCTGACCGACGGCCTCGGCGAAGGCGTCGCTGTCGACGACCCCGGCCGTGGACGGCAGGGAGGGCAGCGACGGGTAGTCCTCCACCGGCAGCGTCGGCAGGCTGAACCGGGCGTTGCCGCAGGAGATCGACAGCCGGGCCCCCTCGGCGACGACGTCGACCGGGTGCGGCGGGAGGGCGCGGGTGATCTCGGCCAGCAGGCGGCCCGGGACCAGCGTGCGCCCGCCCTCGGTGGACTGGACGTCGATCTCGGAGCGCGCCGAGACCTCGTAGTCGAAGCCGGAGACCGACAGCTGGCTGCCCTCGACCTCGAGCAGGATCCCGGCCAGGACCGGCACCGACGGCCGAGGCGGCAGGCTGCGCGCGGTCCAGGCGACGGCCTCGGCGAGCACCTCACGTGCCACCCGGAACTTCATGTGGAAACCCATCCCTGCTGTCGTCCGCCCGCTCGTGCGGCGGGGTGTGCGGCGCCCATCCTCTCCTGACCGGCCCCCTGTCTGACCAGTCCCCCGTGCCTCCGACCCACCAGCGGCTCTCCTCGTCGCGGCCGGAGGCCCCCGGAGCGCGGGCCGGACGGCCCCGATCCGGGTCGTCCCCACCCAGAGTGTGGTTCGAGAACTCCTCGAGATAACTCCCTCATCCTCGTCATCACGGGTGTGGATGCTGGGGACTCGGCCTGTTCGTGCACGTCAGCCCGGGAGTGGGCCTGTTGGTGCGCTGTGGGCCGGTGACCCTCGTCCTGTGTCGACACGTGGACAACTCGACGGTTGTGCACCGTCATCGTCCCCGGTCCACCCTGCGTCCCCGGCCCACCCGCAGCGTCGTCCCCAGTCCGTACCCAGCCCCCGGGTCCCGCCCCGGTCGTCCACCGTCGCCGGTTGACGACTTGTGGACAGGGCGGGGACGACGACCACGAGCGGTCCCCCGGACGCCGTCCCCGGCCCCGGCCGCTGCGGCCCACCGGACGGTCCACCTGCGGGGCAGCGTTGGGGACCGGATCTCCCCAACCTGTGCACAGATCTGGGGACAAGGCGACACGGAGCGGTGGTCGCGCACCGCAGCCGGCGCCCCGGCCGGTGGACCGCACGCGTCAGGCCCCGTCCCGAGCGTGCGGGGACGAGGCCTGACGGGGTGCTGCGGCTACTGCCGGGCGCGGCTCTTGATCCGGGCGGTCAGCTCGGTGACCTGCGTGTACGTGGCCCGGCGCTCGCTCATCAGGCCGGTGATCTTCTTGACCGCGTGCATGACCGTGGTGTGGTCCTTGCCGCCGAAGGAAGCGCCGATCCGCGGCAGGGACAGCTCGGTGAGCTCCCGGCACAGGTACATGGCGATCTGCCGGGCGTTGACCAGCGTGCGGCTGCGGTTGGCGCCCTGCAGCTCCTCCATCGTCACGCTGAAGTACTCCGCGGTGGCGGCCATGATGATCGCGGCGGTGATCTGCGGGCCCTGCTCGTCGCTGATCAGGTCCTTGAGGACCAGCTCGGCCAGCGCCAGGTCGACCGGCTGCTTGTTCAGGCTGGCGAAGGCGGTGACCCGGATCAGTGCGCCCTCGAGCTCGCGGATGTTGGTCTGCACCTTGCTGGCGATGAACTCCAGCACCGCGTCGGGGGCCTGCAACCGTTCGCCCCACGCCTTCTTGCGCAGGATGGCGATGCGGGTCTCCAGGTCCGGCGCCTGGACGTCGGTGATGAGCCCCCACTCGAAGCGGGTGCGCAGCCGGTCCTCCAGCGTCGTCAGCTTCTTCGGCGCGCGGTCGGAGGTGATCACGATCTGCTTGCTGGCGTTGTGCAGCGTGTTGAAGGTGTGGAAGAACTCCTCCTGCGTCCGCTCGGCGCGCTCGAGGAACTGGATGTCGTCGATCAGCAGGAAGTCGATGTCCCGGTAGCGGCGGCGGAAGTCCTCGGCCCGGCCGGAGTGCACGAGGTTGATGAACTCGTTCGTGAACTCCTCGGTGCTCACGTAGCGCACCCGGACGTTGGGGAACATCCGGGCGGCGTAGTGGCCGATGGCGTGCAGCAGGTGGGTCTTGCCCAGCCCGGAGTCGCCGTAGATGAACAGCGGGTTGTAGGCCCGGGCCGGCGCCTCGGCGACCGCGACAGCCGCCGCGTGGGCGAATCGGTTGCTGTTGCCGATGACGAAGCTGTCGAAGACGTACTTGGGGTTCAGCCCCGGGTCCAGCCCGGCCGGACGACGGTCGGCGAACAGCGGGACGGCACCCCCGCCGCGCCGGCGCTCACCACCCCGGTCGTCGGCGGGCCCCCGCCCGGCCAGCTGATCGGCGTCGTCACCGGAGTCCCGGTCCCAGGGGGCCAGCCGGCCCTGCACGCCCACGCCGATGCCCGACTCCGCACCGGCCGGCGACCACTCGGGGACGGCGTCCTCCCGCGGCGCGCCGCGGGACCAGTCCCGTCCGTCGCCGGACTCGGGCAGCCAGACGCCGGCGTGCCCGGGCCCGCTGCGGCCGGTGTCGCCCCGGTCGCCATCGGCCCGGACGGCGTCGGAGCGGACCCCGAAGGCGCTGCGACCGTCGTCGACCCGGTCGCGGTCGGCCCGGTCCTCGGCCGCGCGGTCCTGCGCGGCGCGCTCGCGCTCCGCGGCGGTGCGCTCGGTCGGTGGCCACTCCGCGACCGGCCCGTCGGCCGCCGGGCGCTCCCGCTCGGCCGGTGGCCAGCGGCGGTCGTCGGGGTCGGCGCCCCGCCGGGGGCTGCTGGGAGCCGGCATGTCCTCCAGCTGCACCGCGACCCGGATGGCGCGGCCGAACTCCGCGGAGAGGGCCTCGGCCAGCTGCATGCGCATGCGGGACTCGAGCACCGTCTGGGTGAACTCGTTGGGAGCCGCCAGCACCGCGGTGTCCTCGACGAGGCCCAGCGGGCGGGTCAGCTCGAGCATCGCCTTCTGCTGGGGGGACAGGCTGCTGGAGAGCCGCTCGCGGATCTGGTCCCAGACCGTGGCCAGGTCGACCGGGGAGTCGGCCATCGTCTGTGTCCCTTCCCGTTCCTCAGATCGTGCGCTCCGCACCCGTCGTCCACAGGTCGGTCCGTGCCCGGGCGGGCCGGTCGGCCCCCTGCACGGTCCCCAGGTGTGGACGCGGGACGGTGACGTTCCACATGAGTGTCCACAGTCTGTGCACGCCCGGCGACGCGTGGCCCGCAGCCAGCGGGGGGCCGGCGGTCGGATGCGGCGTCCTCGCTGGTCGGCGCCCGGCCGAGGGGACCCGGGGAGAGCTGGCGAGCGGCTGGCCGGCGAGGCCGGGTGGTCGACCCGGGACCCAGTCGTCCAACGCGGAGCGACGGCGACGCTAACAGCCCCGTCCACAGCCGGGCAACGACGGCGACCCCGGACCCCGGGACGCCGACGGCGTGTCCTCCCCGGGTCCCCCGGTGACCGGTGCACCATGACGGGTCGGGCCAGCGCCGCAGACCCGTCAGGCTCTCGGCTATGCTGGTCCGAGCTGTGGACGGCGCCCTGCGCATCGTGGGCCCGCGCAGCGCCAGCAGCAAGAACAGCGCCACCAGCAGCAAGTGCCAGCACCAGCGTGGCAGCGGCGCCCGTCCGGGTCCGTGCCGCATCGATGTCGTCAGCAGTGGGAGTACCTCGTGAGCAAGCGCACGTTCCAGCCGAACAACCGCCGCCGGTCCAAGACCCACGGCTTCCGGCTGCGGATGCGCACCCGGGCCGGTCGCGCGATCCTCGCCGGCCGTCGCCGCAAGGGTCGCGACAAGCTCTCCGCCTGAGGTGCTGCCCGCGCAGGCACGCCTGCGCCGGCGGCCGGAGTTCACCGCGGTCGTGCGGTCCGGCCGGCGTGCCGGCCGTCCGACCCTGGTGCTGCACTACCTCTCCGAACGGCCCGTCGCCCGGGTCGGGGGCCACGCTGCCCCGGACTCCGGGCCGCGGGCCGGTTTCGTGGTCGGCAAGACCGTGGGCAACTCCGTCTGTCGGCACCGGGTGACCCGCCAGTTGCGGCACCTGGTCGCCGCCCGGCTGGACCGCCTCCCGGCGACCGCCGACCTGGTGGTCCGGGCCCGGCCGGAGGCGGCCGGGGCCGACTCCACCGCACTCGGCCGCGACCTGGACAAGGGTCTGGACCGGCTGCTCGGGGCGCGCTCGTCATGAGCGGTTCCCCCGCCCGGGCCCTGCTGGCCGCGGTGCGCTTCTACCAACGGGCGATCAGCCCGGTGTTCCCGCCGCGCTGCCGCTTCCACCCCAGCTGCAGCGCCTATGCGGTCGAGGCCCTCGAGGTGCACGGCGCCGGGCGCGGCACCTGGCTGGCGCTGCGGCGGCTGGGCCGGTGTGCCTCCTGGCACCCGGGGGGCGCCGACTTCGTCCCGGAGCGGACCGACTCGCAGCGGCGCGGAACCGGAGAGACCACCCACTCGTCGTGCACTGCGGCGGAGCCGTCCGAGCAGTTCCCGGAGCCGGCGGCTCCGGGAGTCGCCGGGGCGCGTCGACCCGACAGTGCACCCCCGCCGGCCCCGCGCCGGTCTGCGCAGCAGGAGGCTGGCGTTGCTTGACTGGCTGTACACCGCGATCGCGTGGGTGATGAAGCAGTGGCACGCACTGTTCTCCACCTTCCTCGACCCGGCCGGTGGCATCACCTGGGCGCTGTCGATCGTCTTCCTGGTCATCACGATCCGGCTGCTGCTGTTCCGCCTGTTCGTCAAGCAGGTCAAGTCCCAGCGGGCGATGCAGGAGATCCAGCCGGAGATCCAGAAGCTGCGCAAGCAGTACGGCAGTGACAAGCAGGGCTTCAGCCAGGCGATGATGGCGCTGCAGAAGGAGCGCGGGGTCAACCCGCTGGCCAGCTGCCTGCCGATCCTGCCGCAGATCCCGGTCTTCATCTCGCTGTTCCACGTGCTGCGCCGGCTCGCACCGGACAAGCCCGGCCTCTACAGCTGGGACAACCAGCTGACCGACCAGGCCGCGCGTGCGGACCTGTTCGGCGCGCCGATCTCCTCCTCGTTCAACATGACGGGGGAGAAGGAGCGGGCGATCCTCGCGCTGGAGGGCGTGACCTACACCAGCATCCGGGTCGTCGCCTTCACGCTGATCGTGGTCATGTGCCTGACCACCTTCTTCACCCAGAAGCAGATCATGAAGCGCTCCGGGCCCGTCGAGGGTCAGGCGGCGATGATCCAGAAGCTGCTGCTCTACGGGATGCCGATCAGCCTCTTCGTGACCGGCTTCTTCTTCCCGGTCGGCGTGCTCCTCTACTGGTTCACCAACAACCTGTGGACCATGGGGCAGCAGTTCTACATCCTGAAGAAGCTCCCCCCGCCCGGTTCGCCGGCCGCGCTGGCCAAGGCCGCTGCCGACAAGCCGAAGATCGACCCGAAGGCCCTGGCCCCCAAGCCCGGCGCCAAGCCGGTGCGTCCCAAGTCCGGCCGTCCCGCGACCGCCACCCCGGAGTCCACGGCCGACGGCGACGGCGCCGCACCCCAGACCCCGCCGGCCTCGGGCAACGGCGCCGGTCCCGGCGGCCCGGCCGCGAATGGTGGCACCGGCAGCACGGCGGCCGGCGGCAGCGCCAACGGTCGCCCCGCCGGCGGCAACCGGCCGCGCCAGGGTGCCGGCGGGAACCGTGGTGGCAGCGGTCCCGCCAACCGCGGCAAGCGCAAGCGACGCTGACGCCGACGGCGCACCCGGGCTGCGGTCCGCGCGGTGCCCGTCCCCTCGACCACCGGGTACGCCCGGCCGCCTGCACGACACCGGAGGACCGAACGTGACTGCACCCGACAGCGACACCGCCGCGACGGCCGAGGCCACCTCGGACGCAGTGCTCCCCCAGGTCGGGGGCAGCGGGGACCCCGCGCTGCCCGACGCCGACCCGGCGTCCGCGGACGCCGTCGTCGAGCCGGTCGACCCGATCGACGACGAGAGCGACGAGGACGAGGGCGACGAGGACGGGGGCGACGAGGACGGGGGCGACGAGGACGGGGACCAGGACGCCGACGGCCTGCTGGTCCGCGAGGGCGATGTCGCCGGCGACTACCTGGAGCGCCTGCTCGACATCCTCGACGTGGACGGCGACATCGACCTCGACGTCGAGGGCGACCGCGCCTCGGTCGCCGTCGTGGGGGGGCAGCTGAAGACCCTGATCGGGCCGGACGGCGCGACCCTGGAGGCGCTGCAGGAGCTGACCCGGCTCGCGGTGGCCCAGTCCACCGGGGTGCGCAGCCGGCTCATGCTCGACATCGGCGGGTTCCGGGCCAAGCGGCGGGCCGACCTCACCAGCCTCGCGGCGGCCGCCGCCGAGCGGGTGGCGCAGAGCCGGCAGCCCGAGCGGCTCGCCCCGATGAACCCCTTCGAGCGCAAGGTCGTGCACGACGTCGTCGCGGCGACGACCGGGGTGCGGAGCGAGTCGGAGGGCGAGGAGCCGAACCGCCGCGTCGTGGTCCTGCCCGACGCGTGAGCGGGGGCGACCCGGCCGGTGGGGAGCCCGAGAACCGAGACTGCGCGGTTCCGGTAGCGCCACCGGTGGCGGAGCAGGTCTTCGGCCCCGCGCTCGGTGCGGCTACGGCCTACGTGGCCAAGCTCGCCGGCGACGGGGTCACCCGCGGTCTGATCGGGCCGCGGGAGGTCGAGCGCCTCTGGGACCGGCACGTGCTCAACAGTGCCGCGCTGGCCGAGGTCGTGCCGGAGGGGTCTCGGGTGGTCGACGTCGGCAGTGGGGCCGGGCTGCCCGGGATCCCGCTGGGTCTGGCCCGACCGGACCTCCAGCTCGCGCTGGTCGAGCCGATGGCCCGGCGGGTCGAGTTCCTGACCGAGGTGGTCACCGATCTCGACCGCCCGTGGCAGGTCGTCCGCGGTCGCGCGGAGGAGCGGGCCGTCGTCCGCGCCGTGGGGCCGGTCGACGTGGTCACCGCCCGCGCCGTCGCCCCGCTGCCCCGGCTGGTCGGCTGGTGCCGCGGGCTCTTGCGGCCCGGCGCCCAGTTGATCGCCCTGGTGGGCGCCCGGGCGGCCGCCGAGGTGCCCGCGCTCGTCCCGGAACTGGAGGCGGCGGGGATGCGGGACATCTCCACGCGTGCCGTCGGTGTCGGGCTCGGTGCCGCAGCCACTACCGTGGTGCTGATGACGCGGGCCGGCGTCCCGCGCCCACCCCGTTGAGCAGCCCAACGCGTTCCACGTGGAACACGACCCCGTCGTTCCACGTGGAACGCAGTCCGTGAGGAGGACGCACCGATGACGGACCCGGGCGAGCGGCTGCGCACCAGCCTCGCCGCCGACCAGGCAGTCGGTGCCGAGTTCGACAGCCCGATCGCCGCCGAGGCGATGCGGGCCACGCGTGTGCTGCACGCGGCCGACCAGGACCCCTTCCCCCGGCCCGGCCGGATCCGGGTGATCACCGTGGCCAACCAGAAGGGTGGTGTCGGGAAGACCACCTCGACGGTCAACCTGGGTGTCGCCCTGGCCATGTACGGCCTGCGGACACTGGTGATCGACCTCGATCCGCAGGGGAACACCAGCACTGCCCTGGGTGTCGAGCACACTGTCGGCACACCGTCGATCTACGACGCACTGGTCAGCGACGCCACCCTCGCCGAGGTGACCCACCCGACGACGGCCAGCCCGAACCTGCACTGCGTCCCGGCGACGATCGACCTGGCCGGCGCCGAGATCGAACTGGTCTCCGTCGTCGCCCGGGAGCACCGCCTGCGCCGCTCGATCGAGGGCTACCTCGACGGGCTCCCGCCGGAGGAGCGACCGCACTACGTCCTGATCGACTGTCCGCCGTCCCTGGGTCTGCTGACGCTCAACGCACTGGTCGCCGGGGACGAGGTGCTCATCCCCATCCAGTGCGAGTACTACGCCCTGGAAGGGCTCGGGCAGCTGCTGTCGAACATCGACCTGGTGCGGGCGCACCTCAACCCGGGCATCTCGGTGAGCACCATCCTGCTCACCATGTACGACGGCCGGACCAGGCTCGCCGACCAGGTGGCCGACGAGGTGCGCAACCACTTCGGTGACCTGGTGCTCACCGCGATCATCCCCCGCAACGTCCGGGTGAGCGAGGCGCCGGGGTACGGCCAGTCGGTCCTCACCTACGACCCGGGGTCGCGCGGATCGACGAGCTACGTGGAGGCTGCCCGGGAACTCGCCGTGCGGGGCGCGCGGCTCGCTCCGGCACAGCCGTCGGCACCGCCGCCGGCACCGCCCCGGACGGCGGCGCAGCCGGCTGTCCGCCCGGCGCCGCCCCCTCCCCCGCCGCCGCCCGCGGTGGCCGCCCTGGTGCTCGGCGAGCCGGTCACCGGCCCCGCTCCGGGTGGACGGCATGCCACATGAGCACCGTCCGCCCCACCAGCCTCACCTGGGCGCCGCTGCGGCGTTCCGGCATCGGTTGTTCCACCCCCGCGCCGCACCGGCGGCCGGGCAGCAGCGAGGAGAACCAGTGACCAAGCGCGGCGGACTCGGCCGGGGCCTCGCGGCCCTGATCCCCACCAGCGCGCCGGCGCCCACGGCGACGCCCGCGGCTCGCGCGGCGGAGGCAGCCGAGGCGGAGGCGGCGGGCGTCGGTGCCCCGGACCAGGCGAGCCCTCCCCCGCCGACCTCGCTGACCGAGCGGGCCGCCGCCCGAGATGCGGCTGCTGCCGTGGAGCCCGTCGCCGGGGTGCCCGGTGCCCACCTGCGCGAGGTGCCGGTCGGAGACGTCGTCCCCAACCCCAAGCAGCCCCGCCAGGTCTTCGATGACGAGGCGTTGGAGGAGCTGGCGCACTCCGTCCGGGAGTTCGGCCTGCTCCAGCCCATCGTCGTCCGTGAGGCAGGCGAGGGCCGGTTCGAGCTGATCATGGGTGAGCGCCGGCTGCGCGCCGCCCGGGCCGCGGGCCTGGAGGCGGTGCCGGCGATCGTCCGGGACACCACCGACGACGCCATGCTCCGCGACGCCCTGCTGGAGAACATCCACCGGGTGCAGCTCAACCCGCTCGAGGAGGCCGCGGCCTACCAGCAGCTGCTGGAGGAGTTCGGCGCCACGCACGAGGAGCTGGCGGCCCGGATCGGCCGCAGCCGCTCGCAGGTCACCAACACCATCCGGCTGATGAAGCTCCCGGTGAAGGTGCAGACCCGGGTCGCCGCGGGGGTCATCTCCGCCGGCCACGCCCGGGCGCTGCTGGGCCTGCCGGATGCCGAGGCGCAGGACGCGCTCGCCACCCGGATCGTCGCCGAGGGTATGTCGGTGCGGGCCACCGAGGAGGCCGTCGCGCTCGCGGTCGCCGAGAGCCCCACGGCCGCCCGGCGCTCGCAGCGGAAGATCAGTGCGCCCGGTGTCGAGGACCTCGCGGGTCGGCTGTCGGACGTGTTCGAGACCAAGGTCAAGGTGCAGATCGGGCGGGCCAAGGGACGCATCGTCGTCGAGTTCGGCTCGGTCGACGACCTGCAGCGCATCGTCGGCATGATGGCGCCGGACATCACCGGGCGCCGCACCCAGGACTGACGAAGGACCTCGCTGCCCGCCACGACTCGCACGCTCGCCGCGGAGCCCCGCAGCCGGGCCACCAGCTGGTTGCGTCAGTGACGCAACCAGCTGGTGCTCAGCCTCGGCTCGCGGCGCGGGCCAGCAGGCGGCCGAGCACGTCGCCCAGCCGGTGCCCGGCCGCTTCGACGGCCATCGGGAACATCGAGGTCTCGGTCAGCCCCGGGGAGACGTTGACCTCGAGGAAGTGCACCTCGCCGTCCGGGGTGACGATCGCGTCGGTGCGGGACAGATCGGCCAGCCCGAGCACCCGGTGCACCTGCAGCGCCACCTCGGCGGCCCGGGCGGCGACCGCGTCGTCGACCCGCGCCGGTGCGTGGTACTCGGTGAGGCCGGGGGTGTAACGGGAGGTGTAGTCGAAGACCCCGGACTCCGGGGCTATCTCCACTGCGGGCAGTGCCTGCGGCCCGTCACCGAGGTCGACGACGGACAGCGCCAGCTCGACCCCGTCGACGAAGCGTTCGACCATCACCGTGTCGCCGTAGGCGAAGCAGCTGACCATGGCCGCCGGCAGGTCCTCCACGCGGCTGACCTTCTGCACGCCGAGCGACGAGCCACCGGTGGCGGGCTTCACCATCAGCGGCAGGCCCAGCCGGGCCACGATGAGGTCGAGCACGGCGCCGGCCCCGAGTTCGCGGAACGTGCTGTGCGGCAGGGCGACCCAGTCGGGCGTCGCGACGCCCGCCGACCCCACGACGGACTTGGCCGCGGGCTTGTCCCAGGCGAGCCGGCAGGCCGCCGCCGGGGAGCCGACGTAGGGCACCCCCGCCAGGTCCAGCACGGCGCGCAGGGCGCCGTCCTCCCCGGTGGCGCCGTGCAGCGCGATGAACACCGCGTCGACCGGCGCGGCCGTCAGCCCGGGCAGCAGCTCGGCGTCGGCGTCGTGCATCCCGGCGTCCACGCCTGCGCGGGTCAGGGCCTCGACGACCTGGCTGCCCGACGAGAGGCTGACCTCGCGTTCGAAGGTCAGGCCGCCCGCGAGCACCAGGGCACGCAAGGGGTGCTGGTCGGCGCCGGTGGCCTCCACCGGTGCGGCGGCCGGCTCGCTCATGGCTGGCGGTCTCCACTCTGGTCGCTGTTGGACGGGCCGATGACGGGGGGCGTGCCGGGACGGACGGCTCGGAAGGTGCCGGTGTCGACCGCGTCGAAGGTCGAGTGCAGGTCGAGCTCGGCCTCGATGACCCGGCCGAGCCGGCGTACGCCCTCCCGGATCTGGTCGGGCTCCGGGTAGCAGTAGGACAGCCGCATGTACTCCTGGCCCTGCCCGTCGGCGTAGAAGCCGATGCCGGGCACGTAGGCGACGTGCGCAGCGACCGCGCGGGGCTGCATGAGCTTCGCGTCCAGCCCGTGCGGCAACTTGAGCCACACGTAGAAGCCCCCCTCGGGGCGGGTCCACGTCGTGCCCGGCGGCATGAGCGCGTGGAGTGACTCCAGGGTGGCGTCGCGGCGCTCGCGGTACAGCTCCGTGAAGACCTTGATCTGCTCGCGCCACGGCTGGGTGTCCAGGTAGCGGGCGACGGCGTACTGGGTCAGCGAGGGCGGGCAGAGGACCTGCGCCTCGGTGGCCAGCACCAGCTTGTCGCGGACGGCCAGCGGCGCCAGCACCCAGCCCACGCGCAGCCCGGGCGAGAACGTCTTGGAGAACGACCCCAGGTAGATGACCCGTTCGTCGTTCCGGGCCCGCAGCGCGCGCATCGGCTCACGCTCGAAGCCCAGCAGGCCGTACGGGTTGTCCTCGATGACCAGCAGGTCGTACTGCTCCGCGATCGCGATGATCGCCTCGCGCCGGGGCTCGGAGAGGGTGACGCCGGCCGGGTTGTGGAAGTTGGGCACCGTGTAGAGGAACTTGACCCGGTCACCCCGGGCCCGGCACTCCAGCAGCGCCTGCTCCAGCGCCTCCGGGATCAGCCCGTCGTCGTCCATCGCGACGTGCCGCACCTGGGCCTGCGCAGCCTGGAAGACGCCGAGCGCGCCGACGTACGACGGCGCTTCGGCGATGATGACGTCACCGGGGTCGATGAACACCCGGGTGACCAGGTCCAGCCCCTGCTGGGAGCCGACCGTGACGACGACCTCGCTGGGCGAGGCGTCGGTGATCCCCTCCAGCGCCATGACGTCGCAGATCCGCTCGCGCAGCCGGGGGTCGCCCTGGCCGGAGCCGTACTGCAGGGTCTGCGCGCCCATCCCGGAGACCAGCTCGCCGATCATCGAACCGACGGCGTCCAGCGGGAGGGCGCTCACCGCGGGCATGCCGCCGGCCAGCGAGACGACCTCGGGCCGGCTGACGACGGAGAAGAGCGCCCGGATCTCCGAGCTCTTCATGCCGTGGGTGCGTGCTGCGTACCGGTCCGCCAGCGGGTCGAGCCGCGGGTGACGTGGGTGCACAGGAGGGGTCACCCGTCGCAGTGTATGCCCGTGGGGTGACGTGCTGGCACGGCCCCGCTGCAGGGGCTGGCGGGCAGGGGGTCCTGCGTCAGCCGCGGGCGGGCAGCAGGAAGGTACCGGTCGGCGGGTCGGCCTCGGCCGGCAGGAAGAGCCGCTGGACGGCGGCGACGACGGCCTGCGCCACCGTGCTGCGCAGCCGGGCGTCCAGGAGCAGCAGCCGGTCGACCGGGTGCGAGAGGTAGCCGCAGTCGACCCGGACGGCGGGCATCCGGGTCATCCGCAGGATGTCCCAGGTCTTGGGGTGCGAGCCGCAGTCGAGCATGCCGGTGCGGGCGATGACCTCGCGGCGCACCAGGTTGGCGAACTGCTCGCCCACGGTGGAGCTGGCCCCCGAACCGGTGCCGTAGTAGTAGCTGGCGACCCCGCGGGCGTGGGCCGAGCCGTGGGCCTCCATGTGCAGGGAGAGGAAGAGGTCGGCACGGGCGTCGTTGGCGAAGGCGGTCCGCTCGGCGGCGGTGGGGTCGCCGCTGCGGCCGTGCGTGAGGTAGACCGTGGCGCCGGCCGCGGCGAGCCGCCCCTCGATCCGGGAGGCGAGGTCGAACACCAGGTCGGCCTCGGTGGTCTCCCCGGCGGTGAAACCGGTGTCCTGACCACCGTGGCCGGGGTCGATGACGATGACCCGGCCGATCAGGTGCGGCCCGGAGTCGACCAGCGATGCGCTCTGCCGGAGCAGCTGTGGCCGGCCACCGGTGACCCGGCGGCCCAGCTGCTTCAGCGCGCGCAGGGTGGCCGGACCGCAGGTGCCGTCGGCGGTGAGCCCGTAGTCGCGCTGGAAGGAGCGCAGCCCCGTCTCGGTCTCCGGGCCGAGGATGCCGTCGGCCCGACCCGCGTCGTAGCCCAGCTCGAGCAGCAGCTCCTGCAGGCGTCGGACGTCGTCGCCGCGGGCGGGGTGCTCGGGGTCGTGGCGCAGCAACCGGTCACCCAGCGACCAGCGCGCCTCGGTCAGCGCCCGGTACGTCTCCTCACCGACGAGCCCGTCGACGGACAGGCCGCGGACCTGCTGGAAGTGCCGGACCGCCAGCTCGGTGACCTCGTCGTACTGCCCGGACGCCGGCTGGCCGGTGAGCATGTCGAGCGTGCTGAGCACCGCTTGCACCTCGGCCACCGCAGGGCCGGAGCTGCCGGGTCGCAGGACGTCCATGCGGAAGAGGTCACTCCTGTTCGCGAGTCCCGGCCGGTCGCCGGGTGGGGCGGGCACCGTCGATTGTGGCGGGTGTGGCTCTGCGACGCGCGCACCGGGTGACGGGAGGGCCGCGATCCGGTGACGGGTGGCCACCGGACGGGTGACCGGCAGGATGCGGACCGGGACACGACGAGGCCCGCCGGTCCAGGGACGGGCGGGCCTCAGTCGGCCTTCCTGCGGGGCCCCGCCGCGAGCGTGCGAGCGGTGGGGGGCAGGAGGGTCCTCTGTCAGATGTAGTCGGACAGGTCCGACAGGATGGCGCCCTTGGGCTTGGCGCCGATGATGCTCTTCACCGGCTTGCCGCCCTGGAAGACGGTCATCGTGGGGATCGACATGACCTGGTAGTCACGCGCGATCTGCGGGTTCTCGTCGATGTTGAGCTTGGCGATCGTCAGCTTGTCCGCGTGCTCGGCGGCGATCTCCTCGAGCACGGGGGCGACCATCTTGCACGGTCCGCACCACTCGGCCCAGAAGTCGACCAGCACGGGCTTGTCGCTGCCCAGGACGTCGCTGGCGAAGCTGGCGTCGGTGACGGTCACGGTGTTGCCTGCCATGGTGCTGCTCCCTGTGGTCGCTCGGGTGTCTGGTGGTGTAACCGGCGGGGCGCTCGGTCTATGCCCCGCTGTGGCCCCGCTGCAGGGCCCGCGCCGAGCCCGCGAGGCGTGGGGGGCGAGGGGATCCGTCTTCAGCGCTCGTCGAAGGTCTCGGCGAGCCAGCGCTCGGCGTCGATCGCCGCCTTCGCGCCGGTGCCGGCGGAGGTGATGGCCTGCCGGTAGATCTTGTCCACCACGTCACCGCAGGCGAAGACGCCGTCGATGTTCGTCCGCGTGGTCGGGTGCTCGGCGAGGATGTAGCCCTCGTCGTCGAGCTTGAGCTGACCGGCGAAGAGCTCGGTGCGCGGGTCGTGGCCGATGGCCACGAACAGGCCGGTGACCGGGAGCTGCTCGGTGGCGCCGGTCTCGACGTCGGTCAGCTCGACGGCGGAGACGGCGTTGTCGCCGTGCACGTCGGTGACCTGCTTGCCCAGCGCCCAGCGGATCTTCTCGTTGTCCTGCGCGCGCTTCTGCATGATCTTCGACGCCCGCAGCTCGGTGCGACGGTGCACCACGGTGACCGACTTGGCGAACCGGGTGAGGAAGGTCGCCTCCTCCATCGCGGAGTCGCCACCGCCGACCACGACGATGTCCTGGTCGCGGAAGAAGAAGCCGTCACAGGTGGCGCAGGCGGAGACGCCGTGGCCGAGCAGGCGCTGCTCGTTGTCCAGGCCCAGGTACCGGTACTTGGAGCCGGTGGCCACGATGACGGCGTGCGCCCGGTGCACCTCCGAGCCCACCTTGACGATCTTCGGGTCGGCGGTGAGGTCGACCTCGGTGACGTCGGCGGGCACCAGCTCGGCGCCGAAGCGCTCGGCCTGGGTGCGCATGTCGTCCATCAGCTGCGGGCCCTGGATCCCCTCGGGGAACCCGGGGTAGTTCTCCACCTCGGTGGTGGTCATCAGCGCGCCGCCGAACTGGGAGCCCTCGAACACCAGCGGGTGCAGGTTGGCTCGGGCTGCGTACGTGGCAGCGGTGTAGCCGGCCGGGCCGGACCCGATGATGATCAGGTCACGGACGCCGTCGTGCTCCGCCGGGGGGATGGCGGGGTGGGCCGGATCCGTGGAGACGGCGGGGCCGGGGGTGGGCTGGTCACTCGTCACAGGGCGCACAACCGACAGCCTAGGGCCGCCATTCCCCCGCGCCAGGGCCCTCACCCATGAGGCGGAAAGGGGTGTTGCTGCGTGCCTCGGGACAGCGTCGCCGCGGCCCTCAGGACGCGGCGGTGACGGTGACCTCGGCCAGCTCGGCGGCGAACCCCTCGCCGGCGGGCACCAGCGAGGTGATCCAGACCAGCACGTAGCGGGTGGTGGCCGGCGCATCGAAGGCGACCTGGTCGTCGCCGGTCAGCTGGGTGGCGGCGACGACGTCGAAGGCGTCAAGGTCGCCGTCCGGCGTGCCACCGGTGCGCACCTCCACCTCGGCACCGGGGGTGCCGGTGAGCAGTTGCACCCCGGCGACGGGCTGCTCGCTGCCCAGGTCGTAGACGATGCCGACGCCGGGCTTGAGGTTGCCGAACTCCGCGGAACCCCGGTAGGTCAGCGTGGACCACGCGGTGGCCGGGTCGCCGTCGGTGGTCAGCGGGACGTCGTCGTCGTTCTCCGGCTCCCCGTCGCCGAACGGGTCGAAGACGGCGGCGCCGGTGACCGGCAGGGCGGCGCCGGGCTCGGGCGCCGGCTCCTCCGCCGCGCCCGGGTCGGCGCCGCCGGCCGGCGCGCTGGGCGCGGGAGCCGTCGGTGACCCGCTCTCGACGTTGCTGGCGACGGAGAGCACGTTCGAGCCGAACCACCACCCGACCGCCACGACCAGTGCCAGCGCGAGGAGCGGCAACCCGACCAGGGCCAGCCGGCGTCGGGCGGCGGGCCCCTCGTCGTCGGCGTCGTCCTCGGGCAGGGAGTCGGGCCAGTCCAGCTCCTCCTCGGCGTCGGCCTCTGCCCGGGCGGGGGACGCGCCGACCGGGCGCGCCAGCGGGGCACCCGGCACCGGCGGCAGGCCGGCGGCAGGACGGCGGACGGGGACGTGCTCGTCGGCCCCGCCCCGGCCCTCGGCCTCGGCCAGGTCGCGGCGGTCGCGCAACCGGCGCATCCACCCGCTGTCGCTGACCGGATCGGGGCGCGCGGCCTCCTGCGGACCGGTGCTCGTCCGGCCGCGCTCGGTCAGCAGCGCGGCCATCGCCGCCGCGCTGGACAGCCCGGTGCCCGGGTCGCTGGAGCGGGCCCGCCGCACCAGCGCGGCGAGGTCGGGGGCGGCGATCGGCGGGGGACGGTCCCCGGGGAGGTCGGCGCGGGAGCCGGTCAGGCAGAGCTCGAGCAGCGCGCCGAGGGCGGCGATGTCCCCGCGCACCGAGCCGGTGGCCGCCGGCACCGAGACGAGCCCCACGAGGCCGCCGGGACGGAGCACGACGTGCTCGGCGGTGATCCCACCGACGGCCAGGCCGGCCCGGTGGGCCTCGGCCACGCCTTCGGCGAGGCGGCGGACGACCGCACGGGCCTCCCGCTCGGGCAGCGGGCCGTCGGTGGCCAGCCGGTCGGACAGCCGGACGCCGTCGATCCACTCGTTGACCACGTAGGCGGCGCCGCCCGGCTCGGTGCCCCCGGTGCCCTCGGCGGCGTCGTAGACCATCGCCAGCGCCGGCGTGGCGAGCCCGCCGGCGGTCAGTGCGCGGGTGATCCACTCCCGGGCGGCCGGTCCGCCGGGGCTGTGCACGCGCAGCGCGACGTCGCGGTTGAGCACCCGGTCACGGGCACGCCAGGAGCGGATGACGCCGGTGGGCGTCCGCTCGTCGGGGGCGACCTGGTCCAGTGGGCGGTAGCGGTCGGGCAGGCCGGTGATCGTCGACGTCACGGACGGTGCCGACCCCCTGGACCACTCCCCCGCCGGGGACGGCGTCCCCGGTCAGGCACCCGGTCGGCCGGATCGCCGTGGCGTGCCGAGCCGGGCCCGGACACCGGCCCACGCCTCCCGGAGCTCGGGGACGCCGACCACCACGGCACCCGCGACGACCGCGATGCCGATGACCACGGTACCGAGCGCGACGGTGGCGAGCGAGCCCGGCACCGACGTCCCCAGGCCCCGACCGGCGAGGGAGACGACCGCCCAGCCCAGGACCCCACCGACGACGGAGACCAAGGTCATCCGGGCCACCGTGACGCCCGCGTCGCGGCCGGCCCGGACGCCGAGCTTGCGCTGCAGGGCCACGCTGCCGGCCACCCAGCCGGCGAGGTAGGTCGCGCTGGTGGCCACCATCAGGCCGGCCACCACGTGCTCCGGCTCGACCAGCACCGGCACCAGCAGCAGCAGCGGGACGCGGACGGCGACCATGGCCAGCTGGATGAAGGTGGGCGTCCGGGCGTCCTTCATCGCGTAGAAGACCCGCAGCTGCAGCAGGGTCACCGCCATGGGCAGCAGGCCGAACGCGCCGAAGGCGAGGGCGACACCGATGGCCCGCGCCTCCTCGGTGCCGGTGTTGCCGTAGCTGAACACCACGGTCGCGACCGCCGGGCCCAGGACGACCAACAGGGCGGTCACCGGCAGCAGTCCGGTCGCCGACAGGCGGGTGCCCAGGGTCAGGTCGGCCACCACGCCGTCCAGGTCGTGCCGGGCGGCCGCCCGGCTCATCCGCGGCAGCAGCGCGGTGAGCAGCGCGACGCCGATGATCCCGTAGGGCATCTGGAACAGCAGGCTGGCGATGGCGAACGCCGCCGAGCCCAGGCCGTCCTCGCTGCGGCCGGCCGCGTTGGCCACCCGCATCGCCACGATGACGCCGATCTGGCTGATCGCCGCGTAGGCGACCACCCACAGACCCAGCGAGCCCACCTCGCCCAGGCCGGTGCCGCGCAGCCCCCACTGCGGGCGCAGCGGCACGCCGACCTTGCGCAGCAGCGGCAGCAGCACGACCGCCTGGACGGCGATGCCGGCCGTCGTGCCGATGCCCAGCAACCACACCTGCAGGTCGGTGATGGTGGCCGGGGTCAGCTCGCCGGGACCGCTGGCGGCGATGAACAGGACGCCGGTGAGGATGACGACCACGTTGTTCAGCACCGGTGCCCAGGCCGGTGGCCCGAAGACGTTCCGGGAGTTCAGCACCGCGGTGGCCAGCGCCCCCAGGCCGTAGAAGACGATCTCCAGCAGCAGCAGGCGGGCCAGCCAGTTGGCCAGCTCCACCTGTTCGGCGTTGCCGGTGATGCCGGACAGCCGGGTGAGCAGCGGGGCGGCGAGGACCGCCACGACCGTCATCCCCAGCAGCCCGACGGTCGCCATGGTGATCAGCCGCTGGGCGTACCGGGTGCCGCCGTCGCGGTCCCGCTCCTGGGCCTGCACCAGCAGCGGCACGATGACCGACGTCAGGACGCCGCCGAGCAGCAGCTCGTAGACGAGGTTGGGCAGCGTGTTGGCGGTGTTGTAGGCGTCGTTGACCAGGCCGACGCCGAGGGCCGCGGCGATGACCACGGTGCGCAGCAGCCCGGTGAGCCGGCTGACGAGGGTGGCCACGGCCATGGTGCCCGCGGCGCGCAGGATGCTGCTGCTGCCGCCGGGGGCGCCCTCGCGGCCCTCGGTCTCCTCGTCGGTCTCGTCGAGGGGGCGCATCGCCGGGAAGGCCGGGATGAGCTGGGTGTCGTCGGGCCCCGGCACGAAGCGGCGGCCACGGGGCGGCGGCACCGGGGGCAGCGCGGTGCGCCGCAGGGGCACGACCTCGGTCACCTGCTCCTGCGCGTGGCCCGTGGCCTGCTCCGGCGCAGGTTCCGGGCGCCGTCGCGGCGGGGCCGGCGGCGGCACCGGCGGCAGGTGACCGGCCGGCGTCGGGCGGGGACCCGGGGGCGGCGGCAGCCGCCGCTCCGGCACCAGCGGGAGCGGCGGGCGGGCGCCGTCGGCCACGCCGTCGGCCGCCCCGGCGGTCGACGGCGGTGCGGGCGCGGTGCGGTAGGGCGGCGGCGGCAGCGGGGGACGCGGGGCATCCGGCTGCTGCGGGGCGTCGGCGGGGTTCCGGCCGGTCACACCGGGCTCCGGGTCGGCGCCGGGGCGGTCGGGTCGCCCGCGCCGGGCGCCTCGTCGGCCGTCCCCCGGCGACGGGCGAGCAGGAAGCGCACCAGCCGGCGCAGGAAGAGCAGCGCCAGCAGCGCGGCGGCCCCGCCGGTGATCGCCAGGGTCACCGGGCCGTAGGCGGTGCTCTTGACCTGCAGCTGGACCGTCTCGCCCAGCGGGGCCCCGCTGGGGGTGGTCAGCTGGGCGTTCACCTGGAACCCACCGGACTGCTGCACCTCCGCCGGGACCTCCAGCGTGGTGCGGGACAACGGCTGGAGCACCTGCACCCCGATGTCCTCGGTGGTGAGGCCGACGTTGCCCCGGGCGCGCAGCTCCAGCCGGACGGCGACGGCGAAGGGCAGGTCGTTCTGCACGGTGAGCACCAGCGGCGCGCTGCTGGAGGCGAGGCTGTAGGTGCCCTCGGCGGGCGAGACCAGGGTGACCTGGTCCTGCAGCCGGAGGAGGGTCTCGCGCACCCGGGAGGCGCTCCGGACGAAGGCCTCGCGATCGCCGCGCCAGGCCGCGGAGCCGGCGCGGGCGATCGCGGCGTCGTAGCCGGCCAGTGCGGTGGCCGGCTCCCCGGAGACGGCGGCGGCGACGTCGTCGCGGACCCCGACGGCACGCGCGAGCTCGCTGACCCCGGTCGCGGGCAGCGCCTCGCCGTCCGTCCGGTCCACGAGGTCGCCGACGTCGGCCGACGGGCCGGTCGCCGGCCATGCCACCGGACCCGCCGCCAGCCAGGGCAGCGTCGCCGTGTCGGTCATCATCGCCGCGACCGTCTCCGGGTCGGGGTCGACCCAGCGGGGCGGCACGACCAGGACGCTCTGGTCGCCGGCGCCGCGCAACTGGGTGGTCAGGGCGCCGAGCTCGGCCAGGAAGCGCTGCTCGGCCAGCCGGTCGCCGTCCGGGTCGGTCGCCGGCCCGGCGACCAGGTCGGCCAGCCGCCCGTCGGCGACCAGCACGGGCAGCGGGCCGTCGCTCGTGCTCACGGTGGCGGCAGCGGTCGCGGGCCGGCCGACGGCTCCGGTCGCCCGGTCGCCCTCGGTCAGTGCCCCCTCGGCGAGCACGACGGTGCCGGCCCCGCCCTGGCGGAGGACCTCCAGGGTGGCCGCGGGGGGGGGGGGGGGGGGGGGCGGGGCGGGGGGGGGGGGGGGGGGGGGGGGGGGGGGCGGGCGCCCGCGCTCCGCCGCGGCGCCCACCCCCCGACCTGGGAGGTGGGCGGTG
>NZ_JBJGZY010000055.1:0-22566 GCF_054050755.1 Modestobacter sp. SYSU DS0511 | reverse complement strand
GGGGTTTTTTTTTTGGTTGGGGGGGGGGGGCGCCGCGGGGGGGGGGGGGCCGCCCCCCCCCGGGGGGGGGGGGGGGGGGGGGGGGCCCCCCCCCCCCCCCCCCGCGACGGCTCAGACCCCGGCCTGCTGCATCAGCGTGCCGCGCCGCAGGTAGACGAACCAGGTCACCGCGACGCAGACGACGTAGAAGGCGCAGAAGGCCCCCAACGCGGTCTCGACGCCGCCGGTGGCGCTGTAGGACTCGGAGATGATCCGCGGGATGAAGACCGCCCCCAGCGCGCCGACCGCGGAGATGATGCCCACCGCGGCTGCGGTGTCCCGCCGGGCGCGGTACATCGTCTGCGCCGCGGTCTCGCCCGTGCTGCTGGCGGCGGCCTCGGCCCGGTAGATGATCGGGATCATCCGGTAGGTCGAGCCGTTGGTCAGGCCGACGATGCCGAACAGCACCAGGAAGCTGAGCAGGAACCCGGTGAAGCTGCCGGCGTTCACGAACGCGATGGCCACGCCGATGGCCAGGGCCTGACCGACGAAGGTCACCACGGTGATCCGCGCCCCGCCCACGCGGTCGGCCAGCAGCCCGCCCAGCGGCCGGGTGAGCGAGCCGACCAGCGGGCCGAGGAAGGCGTACTGGTATGTGTTCGCCGAGAACTCGTTGGCCAGCACCAGCGGGAAGGCGCCGGAGAAGCCGATGAACGAGCCGAAGGCACCGATGTAGAGCAAGGACATGAGCCAGGTCTGCTTCCGGCGGGCGATCGCCGCCTGCGCCCCGATGTTGGCCCGTGCACCCGAGAGGTTGTGCATGCCGAACCAGGCGCCGGCCATCGCGAGCAGGATGAACGGCACCCAGATCAGCGCCACGTTCTGCACGTAGCGCTCGGCGCCGTCGTCGGTGGTGCCGGTGGCCCCGCCGACGACGGCGAGCGCCCCCGCGCCCGCCGCGATCGGGCCCACCAGCTGGATGATCGCCACCCCGATGTTGCCGCCGGCGGCGTTCAGCCCGAGCGCGAACCCCTTCTCCTTGTCCGGGTAGAAGAAGGAGATGTTCGCCATCGACGAGGCGAAGTTGCCACCCCCGAACCCGCAGGTGATCGCGGTGAGCACCCAGAACCAGTAGGGCTGGTCGGTGGTCGCGGCGACGACCAGCAGGGTGACCGGCACCAGCAGCAGGGCGGCGCTGACCACGGTCCAGTTCCGCCCGCCGAACAGCGCCGGCATGAACGTGTAGGGCACCCGCATGATCGCCCCGACCAGGCCGGCGGTGGCGACCAGCCAGAACAGCTGGTTGCTGGTGAACCCGTAGCCGATCGAGGCGAGCACGGCGGTGGAGACGCTGAACAGCTGCCACACGCTGAAGCCGATGTTCTCGGCGAACACCGACCAGACCAGGTTGCGGCGGGCGACGGGCCTGCCCTGCGGGGAACCCCAGAAGGCCGGGTTCTCGGGGTCGTAGTGGTCGATCCACCTGCCGCCGACCCGGGTCACCGGGCCGCTGCCGGCCGGGGGTGCGGGAGCGGCCGCGGCGGCGACGCCGGCGCGGTCGAGCTGGGTGTCGGTCATGGCGTCATCCCCTGGGTGCAGAGCCGGACGGCGGCTGGTCCGCTGACCGGCGAGGTCGGCACCGACGCTAGGAACCGGCCGTTTCCGTCCAGGCGCGGCGGCGTGACCGGTGCGGAACATGCGCCGCACGCCGACCGTCCGGTCGTGGTGAGACCGGGCCCGGGCCGGGCCGGCCCGGGACGGCGACGGCGGCCTCCCCCTGGCGCGGGGGGAGGCCGCCGTCCGGCGGGCGGTGGGGGGCGCTGGTCAGCGCATCCCGGCGGGGGTGGTGTCGGCCGGCACGGCCACCTCCGGGGGGAGGTCGCTGCTCAGCAGCGGCTTGCGGCTGGCGCCGGTGCGGGCGTGCGTGGCGTAGAGGGTGAGCCCGACGAAGGCGAGCCCGCCGACGAGGTTGCCGATGACGGTCGGGATCTCGTTCCAGACCAGGTAGTCACCGACCGAGAAGTCCCCGCCCAGCAGCAGACCGGAGGGGAACAGGAACATGTTGACGATCGAGTGCTCGAACCCCATGTAGAAGAAGAGCATGACCGGCATCCACATCCCGATGACCTTGCCGGAGACCGAGGTCGACATCATCGCCGCGACCACGCCGGTGGAGACCATCCAGTTGCACAGCACGCCGCGGAGGAACAGCGTCAGCATCCCGGCCGCGCCGTACTCGGCGTAGCCGACCGTGCGGCCCTCGCCGATCGTGCCGATCGCCTGGCCCACCTCGTTCGGCGGGATCGAGAAGCCGTAGGTGAAGATCACCGCCATCATCACCGCGACGGTGAACGCGCCGGCGAAGTTGCCGGTGAAGACCAGCCCCCAGTTGCGCAGCATGCCGCGCACGGTCACCCCCGGCCGCTTGTCGAACAGCGCGAGCGGCACGAGTGTGAAGACGCCGGTGAGCAGGTCGAAGCCGAGCAGGTAGAGCAGGCAGAACCCGACGGGGAACAGCAGCGCGCCGATCAGCGGGTTGCCGGTCTGCACGGAGACGGTGACGGCGAACGCGGCGGCCAGGGCGAGGATCGCACCGGCCATGAACGCGCGGATCAGGGTGTCGCGGGTGGACATGAAGACCTTCGCCTCGCCGGCGTCGATCATCTTGGTGACGAAGTCCTTGGGTGCCACGTAGGACATGCGGGTGCTCCTCGGCTGAGCAGGTGCAGGAAGAGGGGTGGCGCTCAGTGCGCCGGGGTCACCAGCGGTAGTCCAGGAACTTGCCGTCGAGGGTGATGACCACCCGGTCGCCGTCGGGGTCGGGCCGGCGGGCGATGTCGACGCGGAAGTTGATCGCGCTCATGATCCCGTCGCCGAACTCCTCGTGGATCAGCTCCTTCAACGCCGGGCCGTAGACCGACAGCGCCTCGGTGAGCCGGTAGATCGTGGGATCGGCCAGCGTGGCCGGGTCGGTGCCGCGGGACGGCTGCAGCTGCAGGCTCTCCACCACCGTCTCGTCCAGCCCCAGCAGCTTGGCGGCCAGCTCGGCCTGCTGCTGGCTCATCGGGTGCTGCCCCAGCAGCGCCGCGGTGGTCCACACCACCGGGGCGCCGATCTCCTCGGCGAGCTGGGCCCAGGTCAGGCCGCGGCGGATCCGTGCGGCCACCACCAGGTCGGCGGCGTCGGACTTGGACAGGATCGGGGTCATCGCGCTCCTCGCAGAACCGGTGGCGGTGCCACCGCGGACGGGATGCGCTGACGCTAGGAACCGGGCGTTTCCGCCGCGGCGCGCGGCGATGACCGCCGCGGAACAGTCACCTCACATCGACCGGGCGCCTGTCGTGAGCTCGGCCCCCTTCCGGGGCCCGCCCCGAGCCTGCGAGGGTGGGGAGAAGGGGGGGGCCTTACTCAGACCGCGAGGCGGTAGCCCCGCTTGACCACGGTCTCCACGACCGGGGCCCCGAGCGCCGCCCGCAGCCGGGTCACCGCCATCTCGACCGCGTGCGCGTCGCCACCGCCGGAGAGCTCGGCCAGCAGGTCGGGGCGGGAGACGACGACCCCGGGCCGGCGGGCCAGCGCCCGGAGCACCGCCATCGGGCCCGGGGGGAGCTCGACCAGCCGGCCGTCGAGCACCGCGGCGTGCCCCCGCACCTGGAGGGTGTGCGCTCCGGAGGTGAGCACCGGGTGCCGGGCCGGGAGCTGGGCGACCACCTCGCGGGCCAGCGCGCCGAGCCGGGCCCGGGTGGGCTGCACCGAGCGGATCCCGGCGGCGTCCAGCGGCCCGGCGGTGACCGGCCCGACCGCGACCGGCAGCACGGCGTCGGCGAAGGCGGCGAGCACCCCGGCCCGCACGCCCTCGTCGGCCGCCACCTGCAGCAGGCTCGCTGCGGCCGGCGCGCTGGTGAAGGTGACGGCGTCGACCCCGCGGGCGGCGATGGCGGTGACCAGCCGGCGCAGCGGCGCGGTGTCCTCGGGCAGCACCCACCGGTAGACCGGCACGCGCACCACCTCGGCGCCGGCCCGCTCCAGGCCGGCGACCAGCTCCGGCAGCGGGTCGCCGTGCAGCTGGACGGCGATCCGGCGTCCCGGCAGTGGGCCCTCGGCGCCCGAGAGCAGGTGCTCGAGCACCTCGGCGGAGCTCTCCGACTCCGGTGACCAGGCGTCGACCAGCCCGGCGCCGCGGATGGCGCCGCGGGCCTTCGGGCCGCGGGCGAGCACCCGGGCGCCCAGCAGGTGCTCGCGCAGCGGCAGGTCCCAGGCGTCGGCGGCCTCGAGCCACCCCCGGAAACCGACTCCGGTGGTCGCCACCACCAGGTCCACCGGTCGGGCCAGCACCTCTTCCGTGGCCGAGACCAGGTCCGCGTCGTCGGACAGCGGCACGATCCGGATCGCCGGTGCGTAGACCACCCGGGCACCGCGGCGGTCCAGCAGGGCGCCGAGCTCCTCACTTCTCCGGGCCGCGGTCACCGCGACCGTGTAGCCGGCCAGCGGCAACAGCTCCTCGACCACGGCGTCGTCCTGCGGGCGGTGGTCGAGCGGGCTCTCGGTCACACCCCCATGGTGCGCGTTCAGATGTTCCAACCGTGTGACACGGAACCCCACCGGTACCGAACGGGAGCGGCGCGATGCCCGCCCGGCGGTGCAGGATGGAGCCGTGCCCGACACCCCTGGACCCGACGTGGCCGCGCCCGCCCCGGTCACCGCCGTCCCGCGCCGGCTGCGCCTGGTCACCGCGGTGGCCGCGGCCGGGCTCGTCGGGGTGATGGTGGTGGTCGCCGTCCTGCTCAAGGAGTCCTCGACCGGCGTCGTCGCCTTCCAGACCGCCGACCAGCTGGCCATGGTCGGGTTGGGGCTCGCGCTCGGCGCGGGGGTGCTGGTGCTGGGCCGGTCCCGGGTGCACGCGGACGCCGAGGGGATCCGGGTGCGCAACATGCTCATCGAGCACCAGCTGCCGTGGCACGCGGTGCGGGCCGTCCGGTTCGACGAGCACTCGCCCTGGGCCAGCCTGATGCTGACCAACGGCGACGAGCTGGGTGTGACCGCGGTGCAGGCCACCGACGGCGCCCGCGCGGTGGCCGCCGTCCGGGGGCTGCGGGCGCTGCTGGCCGCCCACCAGGAGCAGCACGCCACGCCGGCTCCGGACCTGCTCTACCCCTGGGAATGACGCGCCCGGGGACAACGCTGTAAGGTGAGTGCGCCTCCCCCCGCTACACCGAGGCGCGTGAACCACGGTGGCCGAGATCCAGCATCCCGGCCACTGACCAAAGAGGAGCCCGCTCCCACCTGGCGCCGTCACAGGCACCCAGGTCCCCGGATCACGCAGGCCGGCTCTGCCGTCCCGCGTGAACCGCACGGACACCCCTGCCCCGGGATGTCCCGTGTGGCGACCGGCGAGTGGGCCCCGTGAGCAGCAGCTCGCGGGGCCTTTGTCGTCCGGCGCCCGGGTGGGCCAGCGAACTCCTCCCCGCAGCAGCAGAGGAGAGGCCATCACCGAGCCCCGCATCAACGACCGTATCCGCGTCCCCGAGGTCCGCCTGGTCGGGCCCGAGGGCGAGCAGGTCGGCATCGTGCCGATCGGCGAGGCGCTGCGTCTGGCGCAGGACAGCGAGCTCGACCTGGTCGAGGTCGCCCCCATGGCCCGGCCGCCCGTCGTCAAGCTCATGGACTACGGCAAGTTCAAGTACGAGACCGCGCAGAAGGCCCGCGAGGCCCGGCGCAACCAGGCGCTCACCGTCATCAAGGAGATGCGGCTGCGCCTGAAGATCGACCCGCACGACTACGAGACCAAGAAGGGCCACGTCGAGCGCTTCCTCAAGGGCGGCGACAAGGTCAAGATCACCGTGATGTTCCGCGGTCGCGAGCAGTCCCGCCCGGAGATGGGCTACAAGCTGCTGCAGCGACTGGCCGGCGACGTCGCCGACCTCGGGGTGGTGGAGTCCAACCCCAAGCAGGACGGCCGGAACATGGTCATGGTGATCGCACCGCACCGGAACCAGGCGGCGACGGACACGGCGCGGCGCACCGCGAAGGCGGAGAAGCAGGCGGCCAACGACGCGACCGCGGAGCAGGCGCCCCCGGCCTGACGCCGGCCGGGCACCACACCGACGCACTCGCGCCGGGCAGCAGCTGCTGCCCGGCGCCGGGCAGACACGAACAGGACGTCTAGAGATGCCGAAGAACAAGACCCACAAGGGCGCCGCCAAGCGGATCCGCGTCACGGGCACCGGGAAGCTGGTGGCCGAGCACCAGAACAACCAGCACAAGTTCGAGCACAAGTCGAGCTCCCGGAAGCGCCGCATCAGCGGCACCGGTGTGCTGTCCCCGGCCGACACCAGCCGGATGAAGAAGCTGCTCGGTCGCTGACCGCCCCCTCCGTAACCAGAAGACAGGAGCTCTCACGTGGCACGCGTGAAGCGGGCGGTCAACGCCCAGAAGAAGCGTCGTACGACCCTCGAGGCGGCCAGCGGGTACCGCGGCCAGCGCTCGCGGCTCTACCGCAAGGCCAAGGAGCAGATCCTCCACTCGGCCACCTACAACTACCGCGACCGCAAGGTCCGCAAGGGTGACTTCCGCAAGCTGTGGATCACCCGGATCAACGCCGCGGCACGCCAGAACGACATGACCTACAACCGGTTCATGCAGGGCCTCAAGCTCGCCGGCATCGACCTGGACCGCCGCGTCCTGGCCGAGCTCGCCGTCTCCGAGCCCGCCGCCTTCGCCACGCTGGTGGAGTCCGCCCGGGCCGCGCTCGCCGCGAACCCCGAGGCGACCGGCGCCGCTGCGGCTGCCTGAGCCGCAGCACCGCACTGCACGACGCCGCCGTGGGGGGGGGGGGGCGGCGGCCCCCCGCCGCCGCCCCCCGCCGTTACCCCCCCCCCCCCCCCCCCCCCCCCCCCCCCCCCCCCCCCCCCCCCCCCCCCCCCCCCCCCCCCCCCCCCCCCCCCCCCCCCCCCCCCCCCCCCCCCCCCCCCCCCCCCCCCCCCCCCGCCGGCGTCGTCGTCTGTCCGCCCCACCCCTGGAGAGCACCCCGTGACCGATCTGCTGACCGAGCGCTCCGCGCGGGTCGCGGCTGCCCGCAAGCTCACCCGCCGCAGCGGACGGGACGACGCCGGTGCGTTCCTGGCCGAGGGGCGGCAGGCGGTCGGCGAGGCGCTCGCCGAGGCCGCGGGCGACCCGGACGCCGTCCGGGAGGTGTTCGCCACCGAGGCCGCCGCCGCTGCGCACCGGGACCTGCTCGCCGCCACCCGGGTGCCGGTCCGGCTGGTCAGCGACAAGGCCGCGGCGTCGCTGTCGGAGACCGTCACCCCGCAGGGGCTCGTCGCGGTCTGCCGGCTGCGCGACGTCCCCGTCGAGTCGCTGGTCAGCGACCCGCCGCGGCTGGCAGTGGCGCTGGCCGAGCTCAACGACCCGGGCAACGCCGGGACCGTGCTGCGCACCGCGGATGCCTGCGGCGCCGGCACCGTCGTCTTCGGGGTCGGGTCCACCGACCCGTACCACGGCAAGGTGGTGCGCAGCAGCGCCGGCAGCCTCTTCCACGTCGACGTCGTGCGCAGCGCGCCGCTGGACCGGCTGGTCCCCGACGTGCAGACCGCCGGGGTCACCGTGCTCGCCGCCGACGGCGGGGGAGAGGTGCCCCTGGACGCCGCCGACGGCGAGGGCCTGCTCGCCGGCCCGGTGCTGTGGCTGTTCGGCAACGAGGCCCGCGGACTGGACCCGGAGCTGGGCGCACTGGCCGACGCCCGGGTGCGGGTGCCGATGCGCGGCCGGGCGGAGAGCCTCAACCTCTCCGTCGCCGCCTCGATCTGCCTCTACACCACCCAGCTCGCCCAGGGCTGAGCGGAACCCGGGCGCGGAGGGCGGCCCGGGCCGGGCAGAATGGCGTCCCGTGTCTGGCGCCAACGACCCCTACGACCCCAAGCAGGTCGCCGCGCTGAGCGCGGAGGCCCTCGACGCCGCCGTGCAGGCGGCCGCCGAGGCGTTCGCCGGAGCCGGTGACCTGGCGGCGCTGGCCGCCGTCCGGCCGGCCCACCTGGGCGACCGCGCACCGGTGCTGCTGGCCCGCCGTGAGCTCGGCGCGCTGCCCCCGGCTGCCCGGGCCGACGCGGGCAAGCGGGTGAACGCCGCGCGCACCGCGGTGACCGCCGCCTACGAGGAGCGCCTGGCGGTGCTGGAGGCCGAGCGGGACGAGCGGGTGCTCGCCGAGGAGCGGGTCGACGTCACGCTGCCCTGGGACCGCGCCCCCCGGGGCGCCCGGCACCCGCTGACCACGCTCACCGAGCGGATCGCCGACGTCTTCGTCGGCATGGGCTACGAGGTGGCCGAGGGGCCCGAGCTCGAGGCGGAGTGGCTGAACTTCGACGCGCTCAACACCGGGCCCGACCACCCCGCCCGGTCGCTGGCCGACACCTTCTTCGTCGCCCCGGAGGACTCCGGCCTGGTGCTGCGCACCCACACCAGCCCGGTGCAGGCCCGCACCATGCTCGAGCGCACGCCGCCGATCTACGTCGTCGCCCCCGGGCGGGTCTACCGCACCGACGAGCTGGACGCGACGCACACCCCGGTCTTCCACCAGGTCGAGGGCCTGGCCGTCGACCGCGGGCTGACCATGGCGCACCTGCGCGGCACGCTGGACCACCTGGCCCGGGTGCTCTTCGGGCCGGACGCGCAGACCCGCTGGCGGCCGCACTTCTTCCCGTTCACCGAGCCCTCGGCGGAGTTCGACGTCTGGTTCCCCGAGCACCGCGACGGCCCGCGCTGGGTCGAGTGGGGTGGCTGCGGGATGGTCAACCCGCGGGTGCTGCGCGCCTGCGGCATCGACCCCGACGAGTACACCGGCTTCGCCTTCGGCATGGGCATCGAGCGGGCCCTGCAGTTCCGCTCCGGCGTCGGCGACATGCACGACATCGTCGAGGGCGACGTCCGGTTCACGAGTGCGTTCGGAGTGCAGGCATGAGGGTCCCCGTCAGCTGGCTGACCGAGCACGTCGACATCCCGGCCGGAACGACGGTCGAGGAGCTCGACGAGGCGTTCGTGCGGCTCGGCTTCGAGGTGGAGGACGTCCACCGTCCACCGGTGACCACCGGGCCGCTGGTGGTCGGCCGGGTGCTGGAGATCGAGGAGCTCACCGGCTTCAAGAAGCCGATCCGGTACTGCCAGGTCGACGTCGGCGAGGAGGCTCCCCGGGGCATCGTCTGCGGCGCCCGCAACTTCGCCGTCGGCGACCTGGTGGTCGCGGCCCTGCCCGGTGCAGTGCTGCCCGGCGACTTCGCCATCGCCGCCCGGAAGACCTACGACCACGTCTCCGACGGGATGATCTGCTCGGTCCGCGAGCTGGGCATCGGCGAGGACCACGCCGGCATCCTGGTGCTCGGGCGTGACGGCATCGAACCGGGCACCCCCGCGCACGGCGTGCTCGGCCTGGACGACGTGGTCTTCGACCTGGAGGTCACCCCGGACCGGGGCTACGCGATGAGCCTGCGCGGCATCGCCCGCGACCTCGCCGCGGCCCTCGGCGTCGAGTGGCGCGACCCGGCCGCGCTCACCCCGCCCGCCTGGTCCGGCGACCCGGCCTGGCAGGTCACCGTCGCCGACGCCGACCGCTGCGACCGGTTCTCCATGCTGGCGCTGGAGGGCCTGGACCCGGCGGCGCCGAGCCCCTGGGCGCTGCGCCGCCGGTTGGCCCAGTGCGGGATCCGCAGCATCTCGCTGGCCGTCGACGTCACCAACTACGTGATGCTCGAGCTGGGCCAGCCGATGCACGCCTTCGACCGGGCCACCGTTTCCGGCCCGGTCACCGTGCGCCGGGCCCGGGCGGGGGAGCGGCTCACCACCTTGGACGGCGTGGACCGGGCGCTCACCGACGACGACCTGCTCATCGCCGACGACTCCGGCCCGATCGGGCTGGCCGGGGTGATGGGCGGCGCCTCCACCGAGATCGGGGCGGGCACCACCGCCGTGCTGCTGGAGGCCGCGCACTGGGAGCAGACCGGGATCTCCCGCGGGGTGCGCCGGCACAAGCTGCCCAGCGAGGCGGCCAAGCGGTTCGAGCGGGGCACCGACCCCGACGTCACCGTGGTCGCGCTCGCCCGCGCCGCCGGCCTGCTCGCCCAGCACGGCGGCGCCACCGTCGTCGGTGCGCCGGTCGACCTCGACACCCGGGCCCCGCGGCCGGTGATCGCGCTGGACGCCGGCCTGCCCGGCCGGATCGCCGGGGTGGACTACCCGCCGTCGCAGGTGGTCGAGGTGCTGCAGGCCATCGGCGCGACGGTCGACGGCGACGGCCAGAACCTGCAGGTGACCCCGCCGTCCTGGCGCGGTGACCTCACCGATCCGGCCGACCTGGTCGAGGAGGTGGTGCGGAGCGTGGGTTTCGACGAGATCCCCTCCGTGCTGCCCACCGCCCCGCCCGGGCGCGGCCTGACCGAGCGGCAGCGCCGCCGGCGCAGCATCGGCCGGGCGCTGGCCGACGCCGGCTACGTGGAGGCGCCGGCCTACCCGTTCATCGGGTCGACGCAGCTGGACGCGCTCGGCCTGCCGGACGACGACGAGCGGCGCACGCTCATCACGCTCCGCAACCCGCTGTCGGAGGGGGCGCCCGCGCTGCGCACCACGCTGCTGCCGGGCCTGCTGGCCACGCTGGCCCGGAACCTGGGCCGCGGCCAGCGCGACCTGTCGGTCTTCGAGCACGGTGCCGTCTTCCCCGGCGGGCTCACCGGCGCCGCGCCGGTGCCCGGCGTCGACGCCCGTCCGGACGACGCGACCCTGGCCGCGCTGCTGGGTGCGGTACCGGCGCAGCCCTGGCACGTCGGGGTGGCGCTGACCGGGCAGCGCGAGCCGCGCGGCTGGTGGGGCCCGGGCCGCCCGGCGGAGTGGGCCGACGCGGTGCAGGCCGCCCGCACCGTCGCCGAGGCCGCCGGGGTCGAGCTCACCGTGCGCGCGGGGGAGCGGGCGCCCTGGCACCCCGGCCGCTGTGCGGAGCTGCTGGTCGAGGGCCGGGTCGTCGGGTACGCCGGCGAGCTGCACCCGCGCGTCTGCGCGGCGCTGGAGCTGCCGGCCCGCACGTCGGTGATGGAGATCGACGTCGACGCCTTCCCGGCCGCCGCGGTCCCGGTCGGCCCGCACGTCTCCACCTTCCCGCCGGTGCACATGGACGCGGCGCTGGTCGTTCCCGAGCAACACCCGGAGGCCGACGTCCGCCGGGCGCTGTCCGAGGGCGCCGGTGACCTGCTGGAGGAGCTGCGCCTGTTCGACGTCTACGCGGGCTCGCAGGTGCCGGAGGGCCACCGGTCGCTGGCCTACGCGTTCACCTTCCGCGCGCCGGACCGGACGCTGACCGGCGAGGAGGCCAAGGTGGCCTTCGACCGGGCCGTGTCGCTGGCCGGCGAGGCGGTCGGGGCGGTGCTCCGTGGCTGAGGCACCGGACCTGGCCGGCACCGTCGCCCTGGTCACCGGGGCGTCGGCGGGCATCGGCCGGCACCTGGCGCAGGGGCTGGCCGCCCGGGGCGCCGCGGTGGCCGGGATGGCGCGGTCGGCCGACCGGCTGCGGACGGCGATGGACGAGGTGGCCGAGGCCACCGGCGCCCGGACCCTGGCCGTCCCGGCCGACGTCACCGACCGCGCGGCGGTGGAGGCCGCCGTCGGCCGGGTCACCGCCGAGCTGGGCCCGGTCGACCTGCTGGTCAACAACGCCGGGCTGATGGACACCGCGGAGGTGCCCGTCTGGCAGGCCGACCCCGACGACTGGTGGCGCGTGGTGGAGAGCCACGTGCGCGGGCCGCTGCTGCTGGTGCACGCCGTGGTGCCGGGGATGGTCGACCGCGGCCGGGGCCGGGTGATCGACCTGGGCAGCGGGTTGAGCACCCGCGGCCGGGACCTCTACAGCGCCTACTCGGTCGGCAAGACCGGGCTGATGCGGCTGACCGAGGTGCTGCACGCCGGCCTGGCCGGTACTGGGGTGCACGCCTTCGACCTCTCGCCCGGCGTGGTCGAGACGGCGATGTCGACGTCGATGTCGATCCACGAGGGCCGCACCGAGTGGACCGACCCGCAGACCGTCGTCGACCTGGTGGCCGCGATCGCCGCCGGCGAGCTGGACCAGTGGTCGGGCCGTTTCGTCCGGGCCGGCGCCGACGACCTGGACACCCTGCGCTCGGTGCAGCCCGAGGGCGACGCCCGGATGCTGCGGCTGCGCCGGTACGGGGACGACGACCCCACCGGCTGAGGCCGGCCTGCTCGGCGGCCGCCCCGGCCCGACCGGCGCCGGTCGGCTCAGCCGGCGGTCTCCGCCTCGACGACCCACACGGTGTTGCCGTCGGGGTCGCGCACGCTGAAGAGCAGCGGCGCGCCGGGAACGGGGGTCGGCGCCGCCCCGGACGGTCTCACCCGACCTGGACGAACAACGGAGCGGCCCCGGTGGCCTCGACGAGCCGGCGCACGCCGGCGGAGGGGTGGCGCAGCTCGGGCAGCAGCCCGGCCCCGCGGGCCGCCGCGGTCTCCCGCACGAGCATCCGCAGCCCCCGGCAGTCCAGGAAGGTCGCCCGGGAGGCGTCGACCGCCTGCGCCGGCCGGGAGCCGGGCGCGGCCCCGGCGTCCCAGGCCTCGACGACCAGCGAGTCGACCTCGCCGTGCAGCCGGAGGACCGGGACCCCACCTTCCTCGACCAGGTCGATCCCACCGGCCGGCGTCCACTGCGGGTCGTGCGTCTGGGTCATCGTTCCCGTCCTCCCCTGACCGGCCGCGATCGCCGGGTGCGGGGCACTGTGCACCCGGGGTCCGACAGAACGCGTCGATGAGCTCCGGTGTGGCCTGGATCTCCCGTCACGGCACCACCCGCTTACACGTTCATGCATGAGTGTGTATGGTCATGCATTGTGAGCGATGGGCAGACGTTGACGGTCGGGGTCACCGGCGCCACCGGGTACGCCGGAGGTGAGGTGTGCCGGCTCCTGGCCGGGCACCCGCAGCTCCGGCTGACCGGGGTGCACGCCAACTCGAGCGCCGGCCGGCGCCTGGGGGAGCTCCAGCCACACCTCCTCCCGTACGCCGACCTGGTGGTGCAGCCCAGCGACGCCACCACCCTCGCCGGGTACGACGTCGTCGTCCTGGCGCTGCCGCACGGGGAGTCCGCGGCGATCGCCGCCCAGCTCCCTGATGACGTGCTCGTCATCGACTGCGGCGCCGACCACCGGCTCAACGACCCGGCCGCCTGGGCCCGGTGGTACGGCGGCGAGCACTCCGGCTCGTGGCCGTACGGGCTGCCCGAGCTGCCCGGCCAGCGGGAGCAGCTGGTCGGGGCCCGCCGGATCGCCGTCCCCGGCTGCTACCCGACCTCGGTCACCCTGGCGATGGCCCCGGCGCTCGTGGCCGGCCTGGTGGAGCCCGACGTCGTGGTCGTCGCCGCCTCCGGTACCTCCGGCGCCGGCAAGTCCGCCAAGCCGCACCTGCTGGGCAGCGAGGTGATGGGCTCGGCCAGCGCGTACGGCGTCGGCGGCGTCCACCGGCACACCCCGGAGATGGTCCAGAACCTGTCCCAGGCAGCCGGTGGGACCGTCGGCGTGAGCTTCACCCCGACCCTCGTGCCGATGAGCCGCGGCATCCTGGCCACCTGCTCGGCGCCGCTGGCCCCGGGGGTCGACGCGGACGCCGCCCGCGCGGCCTACACGAAGGCCTACGCCGACGAGCCGTTCGTGCAGCTGCTGCCCGAGGGGCAGTGGCCGACCACCGCCGCCGTCCTCGGCGCCAACACCGTGCAGCTGCAGCTCGCCGTCGACCCCGATGCCGGCCGGCTGGTCGTGGTCGCCGCCGTCGACAACCTCACCAAGGGCACCGCCGGCGCCGCGCTCCAGTGCGCCAACCTCGCCCTCGGCCTCCCCGAGACCACCGGTCTCCCGCTCGTCGGAGTCGCACCGTGACCGTCACCGCCCCTCAGGGCTTCCGGGCCTCCGGCGTCGCCGCCGGGCTCAAGACGTCGGGCAACCCGGACGTCGCCGTCGTGGTCAACGACGGCCCGGACGACGCCGCGGCGGCCGTCTTCACCACCAACCGCTTCCCGGCCGCCCCGGTGCAGTGGAGCCGCCAGGTGCTGGCCACCGGCCGGCTCAAGGCCGTCGTGCTCAACTCCGGCGGGGCCAACGCGTGCACCGGCCCGGAGGGCTTCGGTGACACCCACGCGACCGCGGAGCACCTGGCCGCCGAGCTCGGCCGGGCCGGTCTGCAGGTGGGCGCGATCGACGTCGCGGTCGCCTCCACCGGCCTCATCGGCGTCCGGCTGCCGATGGAGAAGCTGCTGCCCGGCGTCAGCGACGCGGTCGCGACGCTGTCCGCCGACGGCGGCACCGCCGCCGCGCAGGCGATCATGACCACCGACACGGTGCCCAAGACGACCGTCCAGGAGGGCCGCAGCGAGGGTGGCACCTGGACCGTCGGCGGGATGGCCAAGGGCGCGGGCATGCTCGCCCCGTCGCTGGCCACCATGCTCGTCGTCCTCACCACCGACGCCCTCGTCCCGTCCGACGTGCTGCAGCGGGCGCTCGCGGCGGCCACCAGCGTGAGCGTGGAGCGGGTCGACTCCGACGGCTGCCTGTCCACCAACGACACGGTGATCGCGATGGCCAACGGCGCCAGCGGCGTGACGCCGTCCGAGGAGGAGCTCACCGCGGCGCTCACCGCCGCGGCCACCGACCTCGCGATGCAGCTGCTCGCCGATGCGGAGGGATCCACCAAGGACATCGCGATCACCGTCCGCAACGCCGCGACGGTGCGGGACGCGCTGACCGCCGGCCGTGCCTGCGCGCGCAACAACCTGCTCAAGACCGCCCTGTTCGGCAACGACCCCAACTGGGGTCGGGTGCTGGCGGCGATCGGCACCACCGACGCCGCCTTCGAGGCCGATGCCGTCGACGTCACCATCAATGGCGTCACCGTGTGCCGGGGTGGCTCGATCGGCGACCCGCGCGAGGGCGTCGACCTCACCGGACGCCAGATCACCATCGACGTCGACCTGAGGGCCGGCACCGAGCAGGCCACGATCTGGACCAACGACCTGTCCATCGCCTACGTGCACGAGAACTCGGCCTACTCCACATGAGCGACGCCCTGAGCCCCGCGCAGGACCCCACCCCGCCCGACCTCGCCCCCGACCAGGTCTCCCCGGCCGGGGTGGCCGGTCCGCAGGACCCCACGCCACCCGACGTGCGCCCCGACGAGCTGTCGGCCGCCGGTCGCCGCGCCATCGGCACCCGCCGGGTGATGCGCACCCACGATCCCGAGGGCGACGCCCGCAAGGTCGCCGTCCTCACCGGTGCGCTGCCCTGGCTGCAGGAGTTCCACGGCAAGGTCGTGGTGATCAAGTACGGCGGCCACGCGATGGTCGACGAGGACTGCCGGCGGGCCTTCGCCGAGGACATGGTCTTCCTGCGGACCTGCGGGATCCTCCCGGTCGTCGTCCACGGCGGTGGGCCGCAGATCAGCGCCATGCTCAACCGGCTGGGCATCGCCAGCGAGTTCCGCGGTGGCCTGCGGGTGACCACGCCGGAGACGATCGACGTCGTCCGGATGGTGCTCACCGGCCAGGTCGGGCCCGAGGTGGTCGGGCTGATCAACTCCCACGGCCCGCTCGCCGTCGGCCTGTCCGGCGAGGACGGCGGCCTGTTCACCGCCGCCCGCACCCACGCGATCGTCGACGGCGAGCCGGTCGACGTCGGACTGGTCGGTGACGTCGTCGCGGTCGAGCCCGCGCCGGTCACCGCCCTGCTGGAGGCCGGGCACATCCCGGTCGTCGCCACCGTCGCCCCCGACGCCGACGGCCAGGTGCACAACGTCAACGCCGACACCGCCGCCGCGGCGCTCGCCGTCGCGCTCGGTGCGGTGAAGCTCGTCGTCCTCACCGACGTCGAGGGCCTCTACGCCAACTGGCCCGACCGCGACTCCCTGGTCGAGCAGATCGACGCCACCGAGCTGGCCGAGATCCTGCCGACCCTGGACGCCGGGATGATCCCGAAGATGGCCGCCTGCCTGCGGGCGGTCGAGGGCGGGGTGAAGCGGGCGACCGTCGTCGACGGCCGGCTGCCGCACGCCTTGCTGCTGGAGATGTTCACCACCGAGGGCACCGGGACGATGGTCGTCCCCGCCGAACCGACACCGGAGGGAGTGGCAGCACCGTGACGCACACCGAGGAGCTGTCGGCCCGCTGGTCGACGGTGATGATGGGCAACTACAAGACCCCGCCGGTCGCGCTCGCCCGAGGCGCCGGCGCCACCGTGTGGGACGTCGACGGCCGCGAGTACACCGACCTGCTCGGCGGCATCGCGACGACGATCCTGGGTCACGCGCACCCCGCCGTCGTGCACGCGATCACCGCGCAGGCGCAGCTGCTCGGGCACGTCTCCAACCTGGCCATGCACGAACCCGGCGTCCTGCTGGCCGAACGGCTGCTGGAGCTGGCCGGTCGGCCCGGGCGGGTGTTCTTCTGCAACTCCGGCGCCGAGGCCAACGAGGCCGCTCTGAAGATCAGCCGGCTGACCGGCCGGTCCGAGGTGGTCACCGCACTGGGCTCCTTCCACGGCCGGACCATGGGCGCGCTGGCGCTCACCGGCCAGCCGGGCAAGTCCGCGGCCTTCGCGCCGCTGCCCGGGGGCGTCCGGCACGTGCCCTACGGCGACGTCGAGGCGCTGCGGACGGTGGTCGGCGACCGGACGGCGATGGTGCTGCTCGAGCCGGTGCTGGGGGAGGGCGGCGTGCTGCCCGCCCCGGCCGGCTACCTGCCCGCCGCCGCCGCCGCGGCGACCGAGGCGGGGGCGCTCTTCGCCGTCGACGAGGTGCAGACCGGTACCGGGCGGACCGGTCACTGGTTCGCCTCCCAGGCCGACGGCCTGCAGCCCGACGTCATCACGCTGGCCAAGGCACTGGGCGGCGGGCTCCCGCTGGGGGCGGTGCTGGCCTTCGGCGGCGCCGCCGACCTGATGACCGCCGGGTCGCACGGTTCGACGTTCGGTGGCAACCCGATCGCGGCCGCCGCCGCGCTGGCCGTGCTGGACACCATCCGCGAC
Organism: Modestobacter sp. SYSU DS0511; assembly: GCF_054050755.1. Lineage (NCBI taxonomy): Bacteria > Bacillati > Actinomycetota > Actinomycetes > Geodermatophilales > Geodermatophilaceae > Modestobacter > Modestobacter sp. SYSU DS0511. Next base: position 5,542 of record NZ_JBJGZY010000055.1, on the reverse strand, counting down.
GAGGGGCTGCTCGAGCGCGCCAAGGAGATCGAGCACCGGATGACCAGCGCGGTCGAGGCGCTCGGCCACCCGGGCATCGTCGGGCTGCGGGGCCGCGGCGCACTGCTCGGCATCGTGCTCACCGCCCCGGTCGCCGCCGCGGTGGAGGCCCAGCTGCGGGCCGCGGGCTTCCTCACCAACGCCGTCGCAGCCGACACCGTCCGGCTCGCTCCGCCGCTGGTGGTCACCGACGCCCAGCTCGACGCCTTCGTGGACGCGTTCCCGGCAGCGCTGGACGTCGCACTCCAGGACGCCGACCAGTGACCCGGCACTTCACCAAGGACGACGACCTCACCCCGGCCGAGCAGGCCGAGGTGCTGGCGCTCGCCGCACAGCTCAAGGCCGGCCGGCACACCGCGGAGGCGCCCACGCCGCTGCGCGCGCCCAACGGCGCGCCGCGGACGGTCGCGGTGCTGTTCGACAAGCCGTCCACCCGGACGCGGCTGAGCTTCTCGGTGGGGATCGCCGAGTTGGGCGGTTTCCCGCTGGTCATCGACTCGGGCACCAGCCAGCTGGGCCGCGGCGAACCGGTGGAGGACACCACCCGGGTGCTGGACCGGCAGGTCGCGGCGATCGTGTGGCGGACCTTCGGCCAGGACCGGCTGGAGACGATGGCCGCCACCAGCCGGGTGCCGGTGGTCAACGCCCTCACCGACGAGTACCACCCCTGCCAGATCCTGGCCGACCTGCAGACCGTCGCCGAGCGCAAGGGCCGGCTGGCCGGCCTGACCTTCAGCTACCTGGGCGACGGCGCCAACAACATGGCGCACTCCTACCTGCTCGGCGGCGCGCTGGCCGGCATGCACGTGCGGATCGGCTCGCCGGAGGGCTTCCAGCCCGACCCGGCCGTGATGAAGCGCGCCGCGGACATCGCGGCGGAGACCGGTGGCTCGGTGCAGTGGACCACCGATCCGGCAGCCGCAGCCGACGCCGCCGACGTGCTCGTCACCGACACCTGGGTGTCGATGGGGCAGGAGGACGAGAACGCCGCCCGGATCGCGCCCTTCGAGCCCTACGCAGTCGACGAGGCATCGCTGGGCCGCGCCGCCGACGACGCCGTCGTCCTGCACTGCCTGCCGGCCTACCGCGGCAAGGAGATCGCCGCGGAGGTCATCGACGGCCCGCAGAGCGCGGTCTGGGACGAGGCGGAGAACCGGCTGCACGCCCAGAAGGCCCTGTTGCTCTGGCTGCTGGAGCGCAACGGGTGAGGCCCCGATGACCAGCGCGCTGAACCGGTCGGCGCGGCACGCCCGCATCGCCGAGCTGATCAACGCCGGCCCGGTCACCTCGCAGACCCACCTGGCCAAGCTGCTGGCCGAGTCCGGCGTCGAGGTCACCCAGGCCACGCTGTCGCGGGACCTGGAGGAGCTCGGCGCGGTGAAGCTCCGCGGCTCCGACGGCGCCCCGGCGTCCTACGTGCTGCCGCCGGAGAACGCGCCCCTGCGGCCGGCCCAGGCCGCGCCCGCCCGCCTCAGCCGGCTGCTGGCCGACCTGCTCACCAGCGCGGAGGGCAGCGCCAACCTGGCAGTCCTGCGCACCCCGCCGGGCGCCGCCCAGTTCCTCGCCTCCGGCCTGGACAAGGTGGGCCTGCCCGACGTGCTGGGCACCATCGCCGGCGACGACACGCTGCTGGTCGTCTCCCGCCGGCCCGACGGCGGGGCGGCCCTGGCCGAGCAGCTGCGGGCGCTGGCCGGGGGCACCCCCGCCGCGCACCCGGACCCGGCGTCCGACAGCATCGACGACGTGGAAGAGAGCGTGCAGTGACCGACCCGGCAGCGACCGCGGCGAACCAGACCCGGCTGTGGGGCGGCCGCTTCGGCGGCGGCCCGTCGGACGCGTTGGTCGCCTTGTCCAGGTCCACCCACTTCGACTGGCAGCTGGCCCCCTTCGACCTGGCCGGGTCCCGGGCGCACGCCCGCGTGCTGCACCGGGCCGGGCTGCTGACCGACGACGAGCTGACCCGCATGATCGGCGCGCTCACCGAGCTGTCGGCCGAGGTGGCCGACGGCACGTTCACCGCCATCGAGGCCGACGAGGACGTGCACGAGGCCCTCGAACGCGGGCTCACCGAGAAGCTCGGCGCGCTCGGCGGCAAGCTGCGGGCCGGCCGCAGCCGCAACGACCAGATCGCCACCGACCTGCGGCTGTACCTGCGCCACCACGTCCGGACGCTGGTCGCCGAGCTGTCCTCCCTGGAGTACGCACTCGTGGGGCTGGCCGACCGCTACCGCGAGGTCCCGGCGCCGGGCATGACCCACCTGCAGCACGCCCAGCCGGTGCTCTTCGCCCACCAGTTGCTGGCCCACGCGCACGCCTTCACCCGCGACGTCGACCGCCTGCGCGACTGGGACCGGCGCACCGCGGTGAGCCCCTACGGCTCCGGCGCGCTGGCCGGCTCGTCCCTGCCGCTGGACCCCGACGCCGTGGCCGCCGAGCTCGGTTTCGACCGCGCGTCGGACAACTCCATCGACGGGGTCAGCGACCGCGACTTCGCCGCGGAGTTCGCCTTTGCCGCGGCGCTGATCGGCGTGCACCTGTCCCGGCTGGGGGAGGAGGTGGTGCTCTGGACGTCGACCGAGTTCGGCTGGGCCCGCCTCGACGACGCCTGGGCCACCGGGTCGTCGATCATGCCGCAGAAGAAGAACCCCGACATCGCCGAGCTGGCCCGCGGGAAGTCCGGGCGGTTCGTGGGCAACCTGACCGGCCTGCTGACCATGCTCAAGGGCCTGCCGCTGGCCTACGACCGGGACCTGCAGGAGGACAAGGAGCCGGTCTTCGACTCCATGGAGCAGCTGCTCCTGCTGCTGCCCGCGGTGACCGGCATGATCGCCACCCTCACACTGCGGCCCGAGGTGCTCGAGGCGGCCGCGCCGCAGGGGTTCGCGCTGGCCACCGACGTCGCCGAGTGGTTGGTGCGTCAGGGCGTGCCGTTCCGGTCCGCGCACGAGATCAGCGGGGCGATGGTCGCCTTCTGCGAGGAGGCCGGCCTGGAGCTCGACCAGCTGGACGACGACCAGCTCGCCGGCATCGACGAGCGGCTCACCCCAGAGGTGCGCTCGGTGCTCTCCGTCCCGGGCGCACTCGCCGCCCGCAAGGCGCGTGGAGGCACCGCGCCGGAGCGGGTGGCCGAGCAGCTGGCCTCACTGGCCGAGCAGGCCCGCCAGCACGCCGACTGGGCCACGGCCTCCCCGGTTGCGGCGGCGCTCTGACCGGGTCGCCGTCCGCCGCCCGGCCCGGGCCGCTCCTCACCGCCGAGGAGCTGCTCGGGCCGGTCGACGACGTCGCGCGTGCTCTGCTCGGCTGCTGGGTGGTCACCGACCGCCCCGAGGGGCAGGTGGCGCTCCGGCTGACCGAGGTCGAGGCCTACTCCGGGCAGGGGGAGGACCCGGCCTCGCACGCACACCGGGGGCCCACCCCGCGGGCGGAGATCATGTTCGGCCCCCCGGGTCGGCTGTACGTCTACTTCAGCTACGGCGTGCACTGGTGCGCCAACGTCGTGGTCGGCCCGGAGGGGCGCGGCTCCGCGGTGCTCATGCGCGCGGGGGAGGTGGTGGCGGGGGAGTCCCTGGCCCGGGAACGCCGCCCGGCCGCCAAGGTCGCGCGCGACCTGGCCCGGGGGCCGGCACGGCTGACCCAGGCCCTGGCCATCGGCCCCGATGACCGGGGTGCCCACCTGCTCGACCCGGCGTCCGCCGTGCGCCTGCACCACGGGAGCGCGCCGACGGCCGTCTCCACCGGGCCGCGGGTCGGGATCAGCGTGGCGACCGAGCTGCCCTGGCGGTTCTGGGAGACCGACGCCCCGTCGGTGAGCGTGTTCCGGGCGGGTGGGAAGCCGCGGCGGGGAAGCACCAGGCAGGATGGACGACCGTGACCTCCGCGCCTTCCGTGATCGACGAGCTGCACCGCCGTGGGCTGATCGCCCAGAGCACCGACGAGGATGCCCTGCGCGCCCACCTCGCGGAGGGGCCGGTCACCTACTACTGCGGCTTCGACCCGACGGCCGCGAGCCTGCACGTCGGCCACCTGCTCCAGTTCATGGTGCTGCGCGCGCTGCAACGGGCCGGACACCAGCCGGTGGTGCTCGTGGGTGGGGCCACCGGCCTGATCGGTGACCCGCGCATGACCGCCGAGCGCCAGCTGAACGACCGGGCGACGGTGGCCGGCTGGGTGGACCGGATCCGCGCCCAGGTGGCCCCCTTCCTGGAGCAGCCGGTGCAGGAGGACCCGTCGCGGCGGGCGCCGGTCTACGTGGACAACCTCGAGTGGACCGGGCAGCTGTCGGCCCTGGACTTCCTGCGGGACATCGGCAAGCACTTCCGGGTCGGCCGGATGCTGGCCAAGGAGGCGGTGTCGGCCCGGCTCAACAGCGAGGCCGGGATCAGCTTCACCGAGTTCAGCTACCAGCTGCTGCAGGCCAACGACTACCTCGAGCTGTTCCGCCGCCACGACGTGACGCTGCAGAGCGGCGGCTCCGACCAGTGGGGGAACCTGACCGCCGGGGTCGACCTGCTGCGCCGGGTCGAGGGGGTGACCGGGCACGCGCTGACCACCCCGCTGGTCACCAAGTCCGACGGCCAGAAGTTCGGCAAGAGCGAGGGGGGCGCCGTGTGGCTCGACCCCACCTTGACGTCGCCCTACGCCTTCTTCCAGTTCTGGTTGAACGCCGACGACGTCGATGCCCGGGCCTGGCTCCCGCTCTTCTCCGAGCGTCCTGCCGAGGAGGTCGCCGCCCTGATCGCCGAGTCGGAGGAGCGGCCGGCGTCCCGCGCGCCGCAGCGCGCCCTGGCCGAGGAGCTCACGCGACTGGTGCACGGGCCGCGGGAACTGGCCCAGGCGGAGGCCGCCGGCCGGGCACTGTTCGGACGCGCGGAGCTGACCGACCTGGACCCGCAGACCCTGGCCGCCGCGCTCACCGAGGCCGGCTCGGTCGAGGTCGACGACCCCGCCGTTCCGGTCGCCACCCTGCTGCAGCAGGCGGGCCTGGCAACGTCGCTGTCCGATGCGCGCCGCACCGTCAAGGAGGGCGGGGCGTACGTCAACAACGTCCGCGTCGGCGATGCCGACGCGGTGCCGGCCGCCGGCGACTGGCTCCCGGGCGGCTGGCTGGTGCTCCGCAAGGGCAAGCGCTCCATCGCCGGTGTGCACTGCCCCGGGGCCGCCTGACCGGGTCCGAGCGGGAAGCCGTCGGAGGCGTGTGAACGCCAGGTGACGGCGACGTTCCGATCAGGTGGCGCGGGTCACCACCCCACCGGTTTGACACCCGCCGCGAGGGCCGCGTAAGTTTCTCTCTGCGCCGGGAACGAGCCGCGAGGCCGGGAACGAGCGCCGAGAGCAAGACACCAAGCCGAAGACGACGGCCGAGAGGCCAGGTTCTTCGCGCGTCCGCTCCTTGAGAACTCAACAGCGTGCCGAAAGTCAGTGCCATATAGTTAAACCCCCATTCGGCCTGGTCGTTCTGCGATCGGGTTGGGGATTCCTTTGGTTGATTGACATCGAGAGTGCT
>NZ_JBJGZY010000054.1:0-23035 GCF_054050755.1 Modestobacter sp. SYSU DS0511 | reverse complement strand
CCCCCCCCCCCCCCCCCCCCCCCCCCCCCCCCCCCCCCCCCCCCCCCCCCCCCCCCCCCCCCCCCCCCCCCCCCCCCCCCCCCCCCCCCCCCCCCCCCCCCCCCACGACTGCGCGCCGAGCGACCACCGCCGGCCGCCCTTGTGCTCTGCTCACCCGGGGTGAGCAGAGCACAAGCGTGCCGGACAGGTGCCCCGGTGGCGCCGGATCACGCGGTCCGAGCGGCCGGTCGGTGCCCGGCGTCCAGCGCGCGGAAGCGGGCCAGCGCCACCACCGAGACCACCGGCCCGGCGGCCAGCAGCACCAGCGTCCACCGCCAGGTGACCAGCTCGGCGAGGTAGGGCAGCGCGCTGATCGTCACCACGGTGAGCAGGAAGCCGGTGGCCGTCTGCACGGTCAGCGCGGTGCCCACCCAGCGACGGTCCGCGACCTCGCTGAGCAGCGTCGAGTACATCGCCGAGTCGGCGATCACCGCCGCGCCCCACACGCAGACGAACACCGCCAGCGCGGCCGTCGGCCACGACCAGGCCCACGGCGACAGCAGGCAGCACACTCCGCTCGTCGCCACCGCCACCGCGGCCACCGGTGCGCGCCCCCACCGCCCGGCCAGCCAGCCGGCGAGCACGCAGCCGGCCGCGCCGCACAGGCCGAAGGCGACCAGCGCGAGCAGCGCCACCGCCGACGCCGACGTCCCGGGCGCCACCTCGGCGCGGGAGGCGGTGAGCCAGGCGGCCGCCCAGGCCCACAGCGCGTACAGCTCCCACATGTGGCCCAGGTAGGCGAGGTTCACCAGCCGCGGGCGGGGCGCGCGGAACCCGTCCAGCGCCTGCGCCGCGCGCGGGGGAGTGCCGACCGCCAGGTGCGGCCCGGCGCGCAGCAGCGCCACCGCCAGCAGCCCGGCCACCGCGCCGCAGCCGGCGGCGACCGCCAGCACCGCGCGCCACCGCTCACCGATCAGCCCGACGAACAGCTGGGGGAGCAGCGACCCGAGGGTCAGCGCCCCGACCAGCACGCCGAGCGCCAGCCCGCGGCCCCGCGCGCCGAACCACGAGGCCATCAGCTTCATGCCGATCGGGTAGACCAGCGCGAGACCCGCGCCGGTCAGGAAGCGCAGCGCCCCGCCCGCCAGCGGGCCCTCGGCCACGGTCGCCACCAGCAGCGTGCAGCCGGCCGAGCCGAGCGCGCCGGCGGCGAACAGCCGCTCCGGGCGCACCCGGTCGGCGAGCCCGGTGACCGCCGAGGTCAGCGCCCCGGCGACGAAGCCCAGCTGCACCGCGACGGTCAGCGCCACGCCGCCGCCGGTGCCCAGCCGCCAGTCGGCGCGCAGCAACGGCAGCACCGCCGAGGCGGAGAACCACACCGCCAGCGCCAGCACCTGGGTGAGCGCGATCAGCGCCAGCTGCCGGTACGGCCCGGTGCGCGCGACGTCGAGGGGGTCTCCCGGCACGCCGGTCAGCCTGCCCTCTGCTGCTCCGGCCGTCGCACCCGGCGCCCAGCACCTACTCTCGGGGGCATGCCCGGACCCGGACGCCAGCCCGACATGCAGCAGATCCTCAAGCAGGCGCAGCAGATGCAGCAGCAGCTCGCCGCCGCGCAGGAGGAGCTCGCCCAGGCCGAGGTGACCGGCTCCGCCGGTGGCGGCCTGGTGACCGCGACGATGACCGGCAGCGGTGAGGTCACCGCGGTGACCATCGCGCCGGCCGCGGTCGACCCCGACGACGTCGAGACCCTGCAGGACCTCGTCGTGGCCGCCCTCCGCGACGCCCAGCGCGCCGTCAGCGACCTGACCGCCTCCACCATGGGACCGCTGGCCGGCGGCCTCGGCGGCGGTGGCGGCGGCGGCCTGGGCCTGCCCGGCTTCTGATCCACCCCCGCGGGGCCCCGGCCGCGGCCGGGCCCCGCCCCTGTCTCTGCCCTTCCCGAGGAGAACCGTGTACGAGGGCGCTGTCCAGGACCTGATCGACGAGCTCGGGCGGCTGCCCGGCGTCGGGCCCAAGAGTGCGCAGCGCATCGCCTTCCACCTGCTGGCCGCCGAGTCGGCCGACGTGGGGCGGCTGGTGGCGGCCCTGCAGCGGGTGCAGGCCGAGGTCCGCTTCTGCGTGACCTGCTACAACGTCGCCGAGGGCGAGCAGTGCCGGATCTGCCGCGACCCGCGGCGGTCGCTCGACGTCATCTGCGTCGTCGAGGAGCCCAAGGACGTCGTCGCGATCGAGCGCACCCGCGAGTTCCGCGGGCGCTACCACGTGCTGGGCGGCGCGATCAGCCCGATCGAGGGCATCGGCCCCGACGACCTGCGGGTCAAGGAGCTGATGACCCGGCTGATGGACGGCACGGTCACCGAGCTGATCATCGCCACCGACCCCAACCTGGAGGGCGAGGCGACGGCCGCCTACCTCGCCCGGCTGGTCGGGCCGCTCGGGCTGGCCGTCTCCCGGCTGGCCAGCGGCCTGCCGGTGGGCGGCGACCTGGAGTACGCCGACGAGGTCACCCTGGGCCGGGCCTTCGAGGGCCGCCGCCGCATCGACGCCTAGCCGCGCTGGTGCCGAGACCTGCGATCTCGTGGCCACCTGGCCCGTGAGCCTCCGAGATCGCAGAAGTCGGTCTGGTCCGGGAATGGTTGAGGGTTCGATCACAGCGGGGTCTCGGAAGTGGCGGCTGCCGCGGGGGCTTGGCACTCTGGACGGGTGGTCGAGCCGGGTTCGCTGACGCGTCGTCGCGCCGTGGACCTGATGCGCGTCGCCAGCACGCTCTGACACCGCGCCGTCCCCCTCTCCTCGGAGAGGCTCCCGGACGGCGGCCGTGCGCGACGACGCCGGCCTCCGGGAAACAGTGCCCGACCGCCCGCACCTGCCCGAGGACCCAGCCCCCATGATCGAGCTGTCCGACGTCCGCAAGGTCTTCCCCGCCCGCCGCGGTGCCGGCGAGGTGGTCGCCGTCGACGGCGTGAGCCTGTCGGTCGCCCGCGGCGAGTTCGCCGGCGTCGTCGGCCCCAGCGGCTCGGGCAAGAGCACGCTGGCCCGGCTGGTGAACCTGCTGGAGCGGCCGACCTCGGGCACGGTCGCCGTCGACGGGCAGGTGCTCACCGACCTCGACGACGACGGCGTCCGCCGGGCCCGCCGCAGCGTCGGGATGATCTTCCAGCACTTCCACCTGCTCGACTCCCGCACCGCCGCCGGCAACGTCGAGCACCCGCTGGAGCTGGCCGGCGTGGGCCGTGCCGAGCGCCGCGCGCGGGTCGCCGAGCTGCTCGACCTGGTCGGGTTGGCCGACCGGCACGGGTCCCGGCCCGGGCAGCTCTCCGGCGGGCAGAAGCAGCGGGTCGCCATCGCCCGGGCGCTCGCCGCCCGGCCCAGCGTGCTGCTGTGCGACGAGGCGACCTCCGCGCTGGACCCGGGGAGCACCGCCGGCGTGCTCGACCTGCTCCGCACCGTCCGCGCCGAGCTCGGCCTCACCGTGCTGCTGATCACCCACGAGATGGCCGTGGTGAAGGCCGTCTGCGACAGCGCCGTCCTGATGTCGGCCGGCCGGGTGGTCGACGGCGGCCCGCTCGCCGAGGTGCTCACCCGCCCGGACTCCCCGCTGGCCGCCCAGCTGGTGCCCGCACCGCCGGTCGACCCCACCGCCGACGGCGACCTGGTGGCGGTCACCGTCACCGACGCCGCGCCCGAGGCGCCGGTGCTGCGGGTGCTCGCCGGGGAGCTGGGGCTGTCGGTCGAGGTGGCCGGCGGCTCGGTGGAGTCCGTCGCCGGCCGCCGGTTCGGCCGGCTGGTGCTGCGGGTGCAGGGCGACGACGGCGGCCGGCTGGACACGGCGCTGACCCGGCTGCGCGCCGAGGGCGCCCTGGTCGAGCGGGCCGTGCCCACCGGGGAGCGCCGGATGCCGGGCGCCGACGACCAGCCCGAGGACGACGGGCCGCCCGACGTCCAGCAGCTCGCCGACGCCCCGGAGGTGCAGCGGTGAACTGGGACCGGATCGCCCCCCAGCTGGTCGACGCCACCGGCGAGACCCTGTACATGGTCGGGGTCTCCACCGTGCTCACCGTGCTGCTCGGCGTCCCGCTCGGGGTGCTGCTCACGGTCACCGCGCCGGGCGCGCTGGCCCCGCACCCGATGCTCAACCGGCTGCTCGGCCTGGTGGTCAACCTGGGCCGCTCGCTGCCGTTCATCATCCTGCTGGTGCTGGTCGCCCCGGTCACCCGCGGCATCGTGGGGACGACGATCGGGTCGACGGCGACCATCGTGCCGCTCACCATCGGCGCCGTCCCGTTCCTGGCCCGCCTGGTCGAGACCAGCCTGCGCGAGGTGGCGCACGGCAAGGTCGAGGCCACCCTCGCCATGGGCGCCCGCCGGCGGGACGTCGTCCGCACCGTGCTGCTGCCCGAGGCGCTGCCGTCGGTGGTCGCCGGCGTCACCGTGACCGTCGTCGCGCTCATCAGCTACTCGGCGATGGCCGGGGCGATCGGCGGCGGCGGGCTCGGCGACTTCGCCATCCGCTACGGCTACCAGCAGTTCCGCACCGACATCACCGTGGTCACCGTCGTGGTGCTGCTCGCCGTCGTCCAGGCCCTGCAGTGGGCCGGCGACCGCTGGGCCCGCCACCTCGCCCACGCCTGACCCCCCCACCCACCGAACAACAGAAGAGGAACCCCATGCGCTCGAAGCTGGCCCTGACCGCCGCCGCGGTCACCACCGCCCTGACCCTCACCGCCTGCGGAGGCGGCGACGCCGAGCTGTCGTCCACCGACGAGCCGTTGCGCGTCGGCGCCTCGCCGGTGCCGCACGGGGAGATCCTGCGGTACATCGACGACGAGCTCGCCGAGGACGCCGGGCTGGACCTGGAGATCGTCGAGTTCACCGACTACGTGCAGCCCAACACGGCGCTGGACGACGGGTCGATCGACGCCAACTACTTCCAGACCATCCCCTACCTGGAGGAGCAGGAGGCCAGCGCCGGGTACGACTTCACCCCGTTGGCGCCGGTGCACATCGAGCCGCTGGGCATCTACTCGGAGTCGCTGACCGACCTGGCCGACCTGCCCGACGGCGCGACCGTGGCGATCCCGAACGACCCGACCAACGCCGGCCGCGCGCTGCGCCTGCTGGCCGCCAACGACCTGATCACCCTGGCCGACACCGGGGACTCCGCACCCACCGCGCTGGACATCGAGGAGAACCCGAAGAACCTCGCCATCACCGAGATCGAGGCCGCCCAGCTGCCCCGCTCGCTGACCGATGTCGACGCCGCGGTGATCAACGGCAACTACGCCATCGACGCCGACCTGGTGCCGGCCGAGGACGCGCTCGCGCTGGAGGAGGCCGAGGGCAACCCCAACGCCAACCTGCTGGTGGTCCGCACCGGCGACGAGGACGACGAGCGGATCCAGCAGCTGGAGGAGCTGCTGCACTCCGACGAGGTGCGCACCTTCATCGAGGACACCTACGAGGGCGCGGTCATCCCGGCCTTCTGACCCGCCGCCCCGTTCCGCCAGAATGGCCATTCTGGCGGAACGGGGTCACTCCTGGACGACGACGTCGTCCCCTCGCCGGACCGCCCGGCGCACCCGCAGCCGGGCGACCTGGCCGAACCAGCGCACCAGCGTGGTGTAGCCCGGCGTGGGCCCGTGCCAGCCGAGGAAGCCGCGCGGGCCGGCGACCATCTCCCCGGTGGAGGTGTCGTAGCGGGCCTGGTGCCACGGGCAGACCAGGCAGCCCTCGGCGTCGACGGTCCCCTGCGCGAGGTCGCCCAGCTGGTGCCGGCAGCGGCGCGAGACGGCGGCCAGCCGCCCGTCGGCGTTGACCACCGCCCAGGAGCCGGCGGGGCGGACGGCGCCCGGGGGCAGGTCGGCGGCGGGCACGCGATCGGGTTCGGGCACAGGGGCCTCCGGCTCTCAGGGCTGGTCTCGGCGGGTGCCCGGCTCCTTACCCACGGCAGCGACACGGGAGACCTCCGCGGGGATGCCGGTGGACCGGGTCCCGCGGGCCCCGGAACCGTCGGAGGCCGTTGGGACGGTCGCCTCCTCGGCCGTCCGACCGAGTGCAGTCCTTCCCGAGGAGGAGACATGCCCACTCGCGACACCGCCTGGCCGCCCGGCACCCCGTGCTGGGTCGACCTGGGCGTCCCCGACGTCGACGCCGCCCGCGACTTGTACGCGGCGCTGCTCGGCTGGACCTACGCCGACCCGGGGCCCGACTCCGGCGGCTACCTGATGTGCCTCAAGGACGGGCACGAGGCCGCCGGCCTGGGGCCCCAGCAGGACCCGGCCGACCCTCCACGGTGGACGACGTACTTCGCCACCGACGACGCCGACGCGACGGCCGCACGCGTGACGGCGGCCGGCGGGAGCGTGCTCGCCCCGCCGATGGACGTCGGCCCGGCCGGCCGGATGGCGCTGGTCGCCGACCCGCAGGGCAACACCTTCGGGCTCTGGCAGGCCGGCACCACCACCGGGGTCCAGGTGTTCAACGAGCCAGGTTCGCTGGTCTGGAACGAGGTCGCCGTCGACGACCCGGGCGCGGCGCGGGAGTTCTACTCCGCGGTCTTCGGCTTCCGCTTCGAGGAGATCCCGGACGCCGGCGGGTACAGCACCTTCGCGACGGGCGAGCGGCCGCTGGGAGGGCTGGGCGGAGTCACCGAGGGCCTGCCGCGGGGCTGGCTGACCGCCTTCGCCGTCGCGTCCACCGACAGCGCCGTGGCCACGGTGGAGTCCCGCGGCGGGAAGGCGCTGATGCCCGCCGAGGACACCCCGTACGGCCGGGTCGCCGTGCTCGCCGACCCGCAGGGTGCGGCGTTCGCGGTGATGCAGGACCTCGGCGGCTGACGGACGCACCGGTCAGGACCTGACATCCGGCACCTGTCCGACGCCGGCCGCGACCGGCAGGGTCGGGACAGGCGCCGCCGGGCGGGTCCGGCCCCGGACCGTGGCACGGCGCCGGGCCCGAGGGGAACCGGTGCGATGCGCGACCTCCTGCTGTCGACGCACGTCCTGCTGGGAGTGGGCGGGCTGCTCCTCGGCCCGGTATGGCTGGCCGCCCGGCGGTCCGGTCGCCGGGCGCGGGGAGCAGCCCGCGCCTACCAGGCCGCTGTCGCAGGGGTGGCCGTCTCGGCGGTGGCCCTGGCGGGAACGGCGCCCGGCCTGGGCTGGCTGGTGCCGGTGGCGGTCGGCACCGAGGTGCTCGCGGTCACCGGGGCGCTGGCCCGCCGCCGGAACTGGTCCGGCTGGCGCAGCTGGCAGCCGCACCTGCTCGGCGGCTCCTACATCGCGCTGGTCACCGGAGTGCTGATCGCCGAGACCGGCAACCCGGTCTTCTGGGTGCTGCCGGCGCTGGTCGGGCAGGTCCCCATCGCGGTGGCCAAGCGGCGGCTGCACCCGCCGGCGGAGCCCGGCACGCCGGTCACAGCCTGATCAGCCACGATGGGGACATGCGCCCGTCCGTACGATCCCTGACCGTCGGCGTCCTCGGTGCGGCCGGCGTGCTGCTCGGTGCCGGGCCGGCCCTCGCCGTCGAGCCGTTCGCCCCGACCGAGCAGCTCGTCGACCAGGCCGACGTGCTCAGCCCCGCGGAGGAGGCGGAGGTCGAGTCGACGCTGCAGGAGCTGCAGGCCGAGGAGGGCACCCAGCTCTACGTCGTCTACGTCGACTCCTTCGACGGGCTGCCCCGCGGCCAATGGGCCGAGCAGGCCTTCGACCTGGCCGGGCTGGGCACGAACGAGGCACTGTTCGCGGTGGCCACCGAGGGGTTCACCGCCTTCGAGGTGGGGCCCAACAGCCCGCTGACCGAGGCCGAGTTCGCCACGCTGGTCACCCGCGACGTGGAGCCGCAGCTGGGTGCAGGTGACTGGGCCGGGGCCGCGGTCACCCTCGCCGAGGGGATCGGCACCGGCGGTGGGTCGCCCGGCTCGACCGCCGGGGGAGCCGCCGGCGGCGGCGATGGCGGCGGCGGGGGAGCGCTCGCGGTGCTGGTGGGCATCGCCGTCGTCGGTGGCGGCGGCTACGCCCTGGTGCGCAGCCGCCAGCGCAAGAAGCAGGCGGCGGCCCAGCAGCGGGCGGCCGAGGAGCGCGCCGCCGCCGAGGCGGCCGCCCGCGACCCGCACCACGGCACGCCCACCGAGCAGCTGATGTTCCGGGCCAGCGAGGAGCTGCTGGCGCTGGACGAGGCGGTGAAGACCTCCGAGCTCGACCTCGCCTACGCCCGGTCGCAGTACGGCGAGCAGCCGGTCGCCGGGTTCCAGGAGGCGCTGGACGCCTCCAAGGGAGAGCTGTCCCGTGCCTTCGGCATCCGCCAGGAACTCGACGACGACATCCCCGAGGACGAGCCCACCCAGCGCCGCATGCTCACCGAGCTGCTGCAGCTCACCGCCTCGGCGTCCGCCCGGCTCGACGACCAGGCGGAGGCCTACGCCCGGCTGCGGCACCTGGAGGAGTCCGCTCCCGAGGCGTTGGCCGCGCTCCAGCCGACCGTCGATGCGGTGCGCGCCCGGCTGCCCGAGGCCGAGCGCACGCTCCAGCAGCTGCAGCAGCGGTACGCCCGGAGCGCCTGGTCGCCGGTCGCCGACAACGTCGCCGAGGCGCAGGCGCGGGCGGAGCTCGCCGAGCAGGCGCTCGCGCACGGCCGGTCCGAGCTCGACGAGGGGCGCACGGCGGCGGCCGTGCCGGCGGTCCGCGCCGCCGAGGACGCGCTGGCGCAGGCCCGCACCCTGCTGGACTCGGTCGGCCGGGTCGCCGGCGAGCTGGCCGCCGCGGGCGACCGGTTCACCGCGGTGCGCGTGGAGACCGAGAAGGACATCGCCGAGGCGCACGCGCTGCTCGGCCGGGGTGTGGACACCCCCGGCCTGCGGGAGCAGCTGGCCCGGGCGGAGAGCGCGCTCGCCGCGGCCACCGCCCAGTGGCAGCCACGCGACGGGGCGCTGCCCGACCCGCTCGAGATCGTGCGGCAGCTCGACGAGGCCGATCTCGCGTTGGAGGCTGCCCTCGAACCGGCGCGGGACCTCCGCCAGCAGCAGCAGCGCGCGGCCGCCCACCTGCAGCAGGCGGTGCGGGCGGCGGACACCTCCATCGCGGTCGCCCAGGACTTCATCGCCACCCGCCGCGGCGCCGTCGGCAGCGTCGCCCGCACCCGGCTCGCCGAGGCCGACCGCAGTCTGGACGACGCCTCGCGATCGGCGGCGGACGACCCGGTCGCGGCGCTGCGATCGGCCCAGCGGGCCGATGCGCTCGCCCGGCAGGCGCTGGCCCAGGCCCAGCAGGACGTCGAGGACTACATGTCCGGCGGCTACGGGGGCGGCTACGGCCGTGGCGGGTACGGCGGGGGCTACCGGCGCGGCGGGTTCGGCGGCGGGGTGGCCGGGGGCGTGGCCGGCGGCATGCTCGGCGGGCTCCTGCTCGGCGGCCTCGGCGGCGGGTACGGGGGCGGTTTCGGCGGCGGCGGCGGTGGCGGCGGCTTCAGCGGTGGCGGCAGCTTCGGTGGTGGCGGCTTCAGCGGTGGCGGCAGCTTCTGAGCGCTCCGGTCGGCAGGCGGCCGGCCTCGAGCCGGGCGGTGGACGTGACGTAGCTCCCGGGTGAACGGCCGGGGGATCACATCTCGATCACAGGTGACCCCCCGCCGTCCCGGCTGGTGGGACAGGTGTGTTAGTCATGCATCTCCCATGACCACAGGCGGCCGGGGGTCGGCGCCTGTGCGCCGACCCGGCCGCCTGAACCAAGAACGAGGTGGCGGATGAACTCCGTGTCCAGGAGCGGCCGGCGTGCGCTGGTCGCGACGGCGGGCATCACGGCGACGGCGCTCGCGCTGGCGGCGTGCGGTGGCGGCAGTGACGACGGCTCCGGTGGGGGCGGCGGCGACTCGCTGATCATCGGGACCAGCGACAAGATCACCACGATCGACCCGGCCGGTTCGTACGACAACGGCTCCTTCGCCGTGATGAACCAGGTCTACCCGTTCCTGATGAACACCCCGCTGGGCAGCCCGGACGTCGAGCCGGACATCGCCGAGTCCGCGGAGTTCACCTCGCCGACGCAGTACACGATCACCCTGAAGCCGGGCCTCACCTTCGCCAACGGCAACGAGCTGACCTCCTCCGACGTCAAGTTCTCCTTCGACCGCGTGATCGCGATCAACGACGAGAGCGGCCCGGCGTCGCTGCTGTACAACCTGGACAGCATCGAGACCCCGGACGAGCAGACCGTGGTGTTCAACCTGAAGTCGGAGAACGACCAGGTCTTCCCGCAGATCCTGTCCAGCCCGGCCGGCCCGATCGTCGACGAGGACGTCTTCGCCGCCGACGCGCTCACCCCGGACCAGGAGATCGTCGACGGCCAGGCCTTCGCCGGCCCGTACACGATCACCGACTACGACCAGAACAACCTGGTCTCCTACGAGGCGTTCGACGGCTACGACGGCCTGCTCGGCGCCCCGCAGACCGACGAGGTCAGCGTCCGCTACTACGCCGACGCCTCGAACCTGAAGCTGGACGTGCAGGAGGGCAACATCGACGTCGCCTTCCGCAGCCTGAGCGCCACCGACGTCGAGGACCTGCGCGGCAACGACGACGTCCAGGTCGTCGACGGCCCCGGCGGCGAGATCCGCTACATCGTCTTCAACTTCAACACCCAGCCCTACGGCGCCACCACGCCGGAGGCCGACCCGGCCAAGGCGCTCGCCGTGCGCCAGGCCGTCGCCAGCCTGATCGACCGCGAGGAGCTGGCCGAGCAGGTCTACAAGGGCACCTTCACGCCGCTCTACTCCTTCGTGCCCGAGGGCCTCACCGGCGCCATCGAGCCGCTCCGGGAGAAGTACGGCGACGGCGAGGGCGGCCCGGACGCCGACGCCGCCGCGCAGCTGCTGGAGGCCGCCGGGGTGGAGACCCCGGTGCAGCTCAACCTGCAGTACTCCAACGACCACTACGGCCCGTCCTCGGGTGACGAGTACGCCCTGATCAAGGACCAGCTGGAGTCCTCCGGGCTGTTCGCCGTCGACCTGCAGACCACCGAGTGGACGCAGTACTCCGAGCAGCGCACCGCCGACGTCTACCCGGCCTACCAGCTCGGCTGGTTCCCGGACTACTCCGACGCCGACAACTACCTGACGCCGTTCTTCCAGACGGAGAACTTCCTGGGCAACCACTACTCGGACCCGCAGGTCGACGAGCTGATCATCCAGCAGGCGACCACGGCCGACCCGGCCGAGCGGCAGGCGCTGATCGAGCAGATCCAGCAGCTGGTGGCCGACGACCTGTCGACCGTGCCCTACCTGCAGGGCGCCCAGGTGGCCGTCACCGGCACCGACGTCGACGGCGCCCAGGACACCCTGGACGCGTCGTTCAAGTTCCGGTACGGCGCCCTGTCCAAGGGCTGACCACCCCGCACCACCCCCGGCCCCGGGCGCCCCGCACCTCGCGGGTCGCCCGGGGCCGGGCACGTCCGGCCGTCCCCCGACGGCCGCCTGATGGACTGAGAGCGATGACCACGACCTCCGAGCTGGCCGGGAACGCCACCGAGCCGGCCGCACCACCCGCGCGCCGCCGGCGGCGCAGCGGCGGCGGACTGGGGAGCTACCTCCTCGTCCGCTTCCTGCTCATCTTCCCGACGATCTTCATCCTGGTGACGACCGTCTTCTTCCTGATGCGCGCCACCGGCGACCCGATCACCGCCGCGCTCGGCGGCCGGCTGCCGGCCGACCAGCTGCAGGAGCGGATCCGGGAGGCCGGGTACGACCGCCCGCTGTTCACCCAGTACCTCGAGTACCTGGGCAACGTCGTCCGCGGCGACTTCGGCACCACGCTCAGCGACCGGCGCCCGGTGACCGAGGTGCTCACCACCTTCGGTGCCGCCACCCTGGAGCTGGCCTTCTACGCCCTGCTGGTCGCCTTCGTGGTGGGCATCCCGCTGGGGCAGCTCGCCGCCTACATGCGCGACCGCGCCCCCGACGCGATGCTGCGGGTCTTCGCGATCCTCTGCTACGCCACCCCGGTCTTCTTCGCCGGCCTGCTGCTCAAGCTCGTGTTCGCCGTCCAGCTGGGCTGGCTCCCGGTCGCCGGGCGGGCCTCCACCCGCACCGAGATCGAGCTGTCGCGGCTGGACGGGCAGACCGGCATCTACCTGGTCGACGCCCTCCGCACCGGCGACCCCGACGTCATCAGCGACGTGCTGCAGCACGCCGTCCTGCCCGCGGTGGCCCTCGGCCTGCTCACCGCCGGGGTCTTCCTCCGGCTGGTGCGCACCAACGTCATCGGCACGCTGGGCAGCGGCTACGTCGAGGCGGCCCGCTCGCGCGGCGTCGGGGAGTACCGGCTGCTGCGCAAGCACGCCTACCGCCCGGCGCTGATCCCGATCATCACCGTCATCGGCATGCAGATCGCCATGCTCATGGCCGGCGCGGTGCTCACCGAGACCACCTTCGAGTGGAAGGGCCTGGGCTTCCAGCTCGCGCAGTACCTGCAGGCCCGCGACTTCGTCGCCGTGCAGGGGATCGTGGCGCTGCTGGCGGTCATCGTCGCGGTCACCAACTTCGTCGTCGACGTCATCGCCGCGCTCATCGACCCCCGGGTGAGGTACTGAGATGGCCACCACCGCCGCACCCGCGGGCCGCCACCGGACCTGGCGGCAGCTGCCCGTCGTCCACCAGCTGCGGCAGAGCGTCGGCCTGCAGCGCGGCATGCTGGTCGCCGGGCTGGTCCTCGCCGGCGTGTTCGTGCTGACCGCGGTGTTGGCACCGCTGCTGGCGCCCTACGAGTACAGCCAGCTGCGCGACGCGCAGGGCCCTTTCGGCGCGCAGCAGTCGCCGTCGGCCGACCACTGGCTCGGCACGACGGTCGGCGGCTACGACGTGCTGTCCCGGGTGATCTGGGGCTCCCGCACGGCGCTGTACGTCATCGTCGTCGCGATCGCGCTGTCGCTGGTGCTCGGCGTGCTGCTGGGCCTGGTCTCCGGCTACTTCGGCGGCTGGCTGGACCGGGTGCTGGTGGTCATCGCCGACGCGGTGTACGCCTTCCCCCCGCTGCTGCTGGCGATCGTCGTGGCGATCGTCATCAGCGGTGGTCGGTCGAGCATGTGGAACGGCATCCTCGCCGCGGCGATCTCGATCACCGTGGTCTTCATCCCGCAGTACTTCCGGGTGGTGCGCGCGGAGACGGTGCGGATCAAGTCCGAGGCGTTCGTGGAGTCCGCCCGGGTGATCGGCGCCAGCAACCGGCGGATCATGCTGCGCCACGTGCTGCGCAACGCCACCCGCACGCTGCCGCTGATCCTGACGCTGAACGCCTCCGAGGCGATCCTCACCCTCGCCGGGCTGGGCTTCCTCGGCTTCGGCATCGAGCCGACGTCGGCCGCCGAGTGGGGCTTCGACCTCAACCGCTCGCTGTCCGACGTCACCAGCGGCATCTGGTGGACCTCGCTGTTCCCGGGCCTGGCGATCGTGCTGGTCGTGCTCGGGCTGACGCTGGTCGGGGAGAGCCTCAACGACCTGGCCGACCCCCGGCTGCGCACCCGCCGCCGGGCCGCCCAGCAGCAGCCCGAGGGGCTGGCCGAGGTGGCCGCCGTGCCCGGCGGTGCGCTCACCGCCGGGCCGGGCGGCGTCGACGGGCTCGAGGACCAGGGACGGGGAGACCGGGCATGACCACCACCAACGCAACCGGGCTGGGCAGCGGGGACACCTCCCGGGAAGCCGTCGTGGAGATCCGCGACCTCGCCGTCTCCTTCGCCACCGACGCCGGCACGGTGGCCGCCGTGCGCGACGTGTCGCTGACGGTCGCCGCCGGCGAGGTGCTGGCCATCGTGGGGGAGAGCGGCAGCGGCAAGACGGTCACCGCCCGCACCATCCTCGGGCTGCTGCCGGAGACGGCGACCGCGCGCGGCGCGGTCGTGCTGCGCAGCCGGGACGGCGGCAGCTCGCACGACGTCGTCTCCCTCTCCGGCGGCCAGCTGCGGCAGGTCCGCGGGCAGGACGCCGCCATGGTGTTCCAGGAGCCCTCGACGGCGCTCAACCCGGTGTACCCGGTGGGCTGGCAGATCACCGAGGGCCTGCGCGCGCACGGCAAGCTCAGCAAGGCCGAGGCGCGGGCCAAGGCGATCGACGTGCTGCGCCGGGTGGGCATCCCCGACCCGGAGACCCGGATCGACCACTACCCGCACCAGTTCTCCGGCGGGCAGAAGCAGCGCATCGTCATCGCCCAGGCGCTGGTGCTCGACCCCGGCGTGATCGTCGCCGACGAGCCGACCACCGCTCTCGACGTCACGGTGCAGGCGGAGATCCTCGACCTGCTGCGCCGCTGCCGCGACGACTTCGGCGCCGCGATCGTGCTGATCACCCACAACATGGGGGTGGTCGCCGACCTCGCCGACCGGGTCGCGGTCATGTACCGCGGCGAGCTGGTCGAGCAGGCCGACGTCCGCACCCTCTTCGCCGCGCCGAAGGAGCCCTACACCCAGCAGCTGCTGGCCGCCGTCCCGCGGCTGGGCAGTGGATCGGTGAACGCGCGGGCGCGCGCCGAGCAGCGCGCGCCGGGCTGGGCCGAGACCACCCCCGTGGTCTCGGCACGGGACCTGCGGATCGTCTACCCGGGCCGGCTGCGCAAGCCGGACTTCACCGCCGTCGACGGCGTCAGCTTCGCCATCCGCCCCGGCGAGGTGCTCGGGCTGGTGGGCGAGAGCGGCAGCGGCAAGACCACGATCGGGCGGGCGATCGCCGGCCTGACCAAGGTCAGCGGCGGGTCGCTGCAGGTGCTGGGCACGGAGATGAACGGGATGAGGGAGCGCACCTTCCGCCCCGTCCGCGAGCGGATCGGCTTCGTCTTCCAGGACCCGGCGACCAGCTTCAACCCGCTGCTCACCATCGCCGACGCGGTGGCCGAGCCACTGGTGGTGCACAAGCGGGCCAAGGACCCCCGCGCCGCCCGCCGGCGGGTCGACGAGCTGCTGGAGGCGGTGCAGCTGCCCAAGGCCTTCGGCGACCGGTACCCCCACGAGCTCTCCGGCGGGCAGCGGCAGCGCGCCAGCCTGGCCCGCGCGCTCGCGCTGGACCCGGAGCTGCTCATCGCCGACGAGCCGACCTCGGCCCTGGACGTCTCGGTGCAGGCCCGGGTGCTGGAGCTGTTCGCCGACCTGCAGCGGGAGCTGGGGTTCGCCGCGCTGTTCATCAGCCACGACCTCGCCGTCGTCGACCTGCTGGCCGACCGGATCGCGGTCCTGCTGCGTGGCCGGCTGGTCGAGGAGGGGACGGGCGCGGAGGTGCTCGGGGCGCCGCAGCACGCCTACACGCGTCGGCTGCTGGCCTCGCTGCCGGTGCCCGACCCCGACCAGCAGGCCGGCCGCCGCGCCGAGTGGGAGCGGCTGCGCGCCGACGCCTGAGCCAGCCGCCGGTCCAGCCGCGCGCGGTCGCTCCGGGGGATCAGGTGGGCTGATCGTGCTCGCTCCTGGCTCAGCTCAGGAGGTGAGCCAGGAGCACCGGCGGTGAGCTCAGCTGATCGTGGGCGGGCGGGGGGTCAGCGGGAGCGGGGGTCCTCCTCCGGCTCCCGGTCGCCCACGCCCAGCTCGTCGGTGTGCGTGCGGTCGGTCAGCGGGGCGCCGGTGAGGCGGGCCGCCTGGCCCACCTCGAAGCCGGCGATCGGCACGGTGAACAGCTGCAGCACGGCCGCCACCAGCAGGACGACGACCGCGCCGGTGTCCGGTGTGCGCAGCGCCACCCCGAGCAGGACGAGGACCAGGCCCAGGCTGGCGGCCTTGGTCACGGCGTTGGTCCGGTTGTAGACGTCGGGCAGCCGGAGCAGCCCGAGGGCGGCGATGGCCACCAGCGCCACCCCGGCCAGCAGGACCACGTCACCCAGGGCGCTCACCGGGACCGCCTCGCGACCAGCCGGGCCAGCGCGACGGTGGTCAGGAAACCGACCAGCGTGCCGACCAGGACCAGGTCGAGCAGCGCGGGCGCCCGCATCCGCACGGAGAGGACGGCGACCGCGCACAGCGTCACCGCGAAGCCGAAGTCGACCGCGAGGACCCGGTCGGCGTCGGTCGGGCCGAGGACGACCCGCCCCACGGCCGCCAGCAGGGACAGCGCGAGCACCGCCAGCGCCGCGTCCAGCACCATCAGCTCTCCTCCCGATCCGGAGCGGCGCCCGGCCCGGAGGCCCGGTCGGGCACCTGCCCGCTGCGCCGCCAGGCGGTCAGCATCCGGTCCTCCAGCTGGTACAGCTCGGCCCGGGTCGCGGCCACGTCCGGGACGTGCATCGTGTGCACGGCCACCTCGACACCGCCCCCGGAGGGCCGCCGGTCCGTCGAGGCGATCACCAGCGTGCCGGGGGTCAGCCCGACCAGGGCGATGAAGGACGCGACCTCCAGGTCGGTCCGCCCCGCCAGGTGCAGCCGGAGGACGGCGGGGGTGACGCCGGTGCCCGGGGTGACGATCTCCCGGGCCACCTGCAGGTTGGCCCGCAGGAAGCGCCCGGCGTAGTGGACGGCGAAGGCGGCCAGCCGGCCCGCGTGCCGCAGGGTGCGCACGACCTCGTTCACCGGCCGGTCACCGCCGCCACCCAGCCGGCGGGGTCGACCAGGCCCGCGGCGGCCGCCTCCGCGGCCTGCAGCAGGGGCTCGGCCCAGATGCCCAGCACCAGCGCGCCCGCGGCCAGCAGCAGTGGCGGTCCGACGAGGGCGGCCCGTGCGCCGCGGCCCGGACGGGTCCGGGTGGTCGTGCCGCCCGGACCGTCCCCGGCCAGCTCGGGCCCGTCGACCCGCTGCGGCGGACCGTCCTCGGCCGAGGCCCAGAAGACGCCGTTCCACACCTTCAGCATCGACACGAGGGTGATCAGGCTGACCGCGAGCAGCGCCGCCAGCACCCACCAGGCGCCCTCGGCCGCCGTGGCGGTGGCCAGCTGCAGCTTGCCGACGAACCCGGACGTCGGCGGGATGCCCACGAGGGCGAGCGCCGAGCCACCGAACGCGACCGCGAGCAGCCGCTCACGGTGCACCAGCCCGCCGAGGTCGTGCAGGGAGTCGGTGCCGTACCGGGTCCGGAGCGCGCCGCCCACCATGAACAGCGCGGCCTTGACCAGGACGTACTGGACGAGGAAGAACAGCGCCGCGGTGAGCCCGGCGAGCGTCGCGAGCCCCAGCCCCACCACCACGTAGCCGATCTGGCTGACCATGTGCGAGATCAGCACCCGCCGCACGCTGCCCTCCCCGACCGCGGCGAGCACCCCGACCACCATGGTCAGGACGGCGGCGGTCAGCAGCAGCCAGCGCAGGTCCGGGTCACGGTCGAACAGCACGGCGTAGAGCCGGAACAGCACGTACAGCCCGACCTTGGTGAGCAGTCCGGAGAACAGCACGGTCACCGCCGGCCCGGTCACCGCGTAGGAGCCGGGCACCCAGCTGTGGAACGGCACGACCGCCGACTTCACCGCCATCGCGAGCATCGCCACCCCGGCGGCGAGCGCGGCCGGGGTGCCGGCCGCGGCCACCCCGGCGAGCTCGCCGAGCTGCACGGTGCCGGCCACCCCGTAGAGCAGGCCGGTGCCGGCCAGGAACACCGTCGAGGCGAGCAGGTTCACCGTGACGTAGAGCCGGCTGCCGGCCACCCGTTGCCGATCCCGGCCCAGCGCCACCAGCACGTAGCTGGGGACGAGCATCACCTCGACGAAGACGAACAGGTTGAACAGGTCGGCGGTGAGCAGCACACCGGAGACGCCGGCGGACATGACCAGCACCAGCGGCACCGTCAGCGGGGCGTCGTCCTCACCGGTGCCGATCGCGTACACCAGGCCGAGCAGGACGACGACCGAGGTCAGCAGCAGCACGAGGGCGCTGAGCGCATCGGCGGCGAAGGTGATTGCGATGACCGACGGCCACCCGGCGACGCGCAGCACCGGGACGTCACCGTCGAGCGCGCCGGCCAGCAGCACCGCGGCCACCACCACCACCGCGGCGGCCACCGCGAGCCCCACCGCGCGGTCGACCGGGGAGGGCCCCGGCCGGCGCCGGCCCAGCAGGAGCAGCAGGCCGGCGGTGAGGAGGGGCCCGAGGACCGGGGCGGCCAGCAGCGCGCTCACCGGGGGCCGTCCGCGTCGTCGCCGGCCACGTCCGGCGCGGGGTCGTCGGCCGGGTCGGGGGCGACGTCGACCGGGACGCCTGCCTCCGCGGTGCTGCGGTCGGCCGACGTGCCGTCGTCCTCCGGCTGCACCCGGCCGGCCCGGGCCAGGCCCAGCAGGTAGACGGTGATGGCGAAGGTGATCACGATCGCGGTCAGCACGAACGCCTGCGGCAGCGGGTCCGCCGCCGGCTCGTCACCGCCCTGGCCGGCGAGCGGCAGCCCGCGCCGGTGGGGGCCACCGGCGGAGACCAGCAGCAGGTTCACCGCATGCCCGAGCAGCACGAAGCCCACCACCACCCGGAGCAGGGTGCGCTGCAGCACCAGGTACACCCCGGCGGCCATCAGCAGCCCGACCGCCACCGCGGCGGTCACCGGGCGCCCCCGGCGACCGTGGCCTCGGCGCCGGTGGCGGGTGTGCGGCCCCCGTCGTCGCCGGAGGCCCGGTCGGCGAGCGTGTCGACGGTGGCGGTGACCAGCCCGATCACCAGCAGGTACACGCCCGCGTCGAAGACCAGCGAGGAGCCGATGCCCAGCGCGTACAGGCCCGGCACCTCGAAGGGCTGCAGCGGCGGGGCGCCCCACAGCAGCGGCAGCAGGGCCACGCCGAGCAGCACGAGCACGCCGGCCCCGACCAGCGGCCGGGCCCGCAGCGCGCGCCCCAGCCGCTGGTACGGACCGAGGACGAGCCGCTGGAGCGTCACCGCGACGCCGGCCACCAGGGCAGCGATGAAGCCGCCGCCGGGGGCGTCGTGCCCGCGCCAGAGCAGGAAGGCGGAGAGGGCCAGCATGCCGGGCACCAGCAGCCGGGTGCTGACCCGCAGCACGACGTCCTCGGTGGGGGTGCCGGTGCCGGCGATGGAGTCCCGGACCCCGCTGGCCGGTGGGCGCGCGGTGCCGGCCCGGGCGCGCAGCACCAGCAGCCCGAGCGCGGCCACGCCCACGACCAGGGACTCCAGGAGCGTGTCCAGCCCGCGGAAGTCGACCAGGACGGTGTTCACCACGTTCTCCCCGCTGGTGAGCTCCTCGCCCCGGGTCAGGTAGAACTCCCCCGCGGGGGAGAGGTCGCGGCGGCCGGTCAACGCGGCGGTGGCCCCGGCACCGGCCAGCCCCACCCCGACGGCGAGGGGCGCGGCCGGCCCGCGGCGCGCCGGCCCGCTCCGCGGGAGCCCGACCGGGGTGCCGCGCAGGACGAGCACCACCACCACCCCGCTGAGCACCTCCACCAGCAGCAGGGTGATCGCCACGTCGACGGCGCCGGCGAGCACGAACCACACCGAGACGAGCAGCCCGACCAGGCCGACCAGGCCGATCAGCACCAGGGCCGACCCGGTGGCGACCGCCCCGGCCAGCGCCAGGGCCAGCAGCACCAGCAGCGGCCACTCCACCGGCTCCGAGCTGCCGGCCCGCGGGGGCAGCTCGCCGAGGGCGGCGACACCCACCCCGGCCAGCACGAGCAGCCCGAGCACCGGGCGGGCCAGGTGGGCGGCGAGGACGGGCACCCGGTCGGGGCGGCCGACGGCGGCACCCGCGGCGAGCAGCCCGGCATGCGCGCGCTCGAACAGCTCGCTGCCGTCGGGCAGGCGCATCCGCTGCAGCACCCGGTCCACGGCGTCCCGCCGCCAGAACATCAGCAGCCCCGCGGTGAGGGTGACCGCGGACATGCCCAGCTCGGGCGTGAACCCGTGCCACAGGTAGACCTCCGGGGGCTCCCCGCCGGGCAGGGCGGCGCCGGTGGCGGCGTCCACCAGCGGGTCCAGCAGCGCGACGGCCGGGCCGAGCAGCAGGCCGGCGACTGCGGCCACCGCGGCCGGGGCCAGGAAGGCCGGCGCCGGTTCGTGCAGGTCCGGCGGTTCGGTGGCGCCCCCGCCGAACGCGCCGTACACGATGCGCGCGCTGTAGGCCACGGTGAACGCGGAGGCGAGCACCGCCGCGGACGCGGCGACCGGACCGGCCCAGGGTGCCAGCTCGGTGTCGAGGAAGGCGGCGAACAGGTACTCCTTGCTGACGAACCCCAGCAGTGGCGGCACCCCGGCCAGCGACAGCGCCGCCAGACCGGTGAAGGCCGCCGTCCAGGGCATCACCCGACGCAGCCCGGACAGCTCGCGCACGTCGCGGCGGCCGGTCTCCTCGTCGATGATCCCGACCAGCATGAACAGGGTGGCCTTGAACAGCGCGTGCGCCACCGTGTGCAGCAGCGCCGCGGCGAGCGCCTCGGCGGTGCCCACGCCGATCGCCGCCACCAGCAGGCCCAGCTGGCTGACCGTCGACTGGGCCAGCACCGCCTTGAGGTCGTGCTCGCGCAGCGCCATCACCGCCCCGACCACCGCGGTGGTCAGGCCGACCACGATCAGGGTCGCCTGCCAGGCCGGCTCGTCGGCGTACAGCGGGCTGAACCGGATCAGCAGGTAGATGCCCGCCTTCACCATGGTCGCCGCGTGCAGGTAGGCGCTCACCGGCGTCATCGCGACCATCGCGCCGGGCAGCCAGAAGTGCACCGGCAGCTGGGCCGACTTGGTGAACGCGGCGACCGCCAGCAGCACCCCGACGGGCAGCGCCACCGGGGAGTCGAGCACCACGGCGGGATCGGCGAGGACGGCGGACAGCCGGGTGGTGCCCGCGGTCACCGAGACCAGCACCACGGCGGCCAGCAGCGCCAGCCCTCCGGCGACGGTGACGAGCAGGGCCTGCCGGGCGGCCCGGGTCGCCGGCGTGCCCGCGGTGGAGACGAGGGCGAACGAGCAGAGGGTGGTCAGCTCCCAGCAGAGGTACAGCACCACCATGTCGTCGGCCAGCACCAGCCCGACCATCGCGGCGGCGAAGAAGGTCAGCAGCGGGTAGAGCGGCCCGTGGGCGTCCTCCTCGTCGATGTAGTGCGGGCAGTAGGCCAGCACGAGGGCGCCGACGCCGAGCGCGATCAGGCTGAAGACCAGCGAGACGCCGTCCAGCCGCAGGGTGAGCGAGACGCCCAGGCTGGGCAGCCACTCCGCCGACCACTCGACCACCGAGCCGGCCAGCACCGCTCGGGTGTGGGTGAGCAGCACCCCGCCGACCAGCAGGAACCCGACAGCCAGCACGTACCCGGTGGCGCGCCCCAGTCGGCGGGCGAGCAGGGGGGCGAGCGCGGACAGGGCGAGCAGCAGCCCGAGGGCGACGAGCAGGCTCACCGGGCGGCTCCAGGGGTCGCGAACGGGACTGCCGACCAGACTTCCCGGCACACCTCGCCCGAATCTAGGGGCTGCGGCCGGGCCCGGCAGGCCGGGAGCCGGGCGCAGGGTTGCTCGCAGTCGGGCGCGAGGCGCTCGAGATCGGCGACGTTCCGGAACGCAGACGTCTTGCGTCGGCGGGCTCCCGGGGGCAGAGTGTGACCGCTCCCACACCGAACGCTCATCCTTGTGCACCGGAGTGAGAGCGCTCCCACGGTGCTCGCCGTGGGTCCTCCGACGACAGGACGACGATGTTCTCGACTCCCCGCTGCCGACGTGCGGCGCTGCTGGCCGTCTCCGCGGTGATCGCGGTCGGCCCGCTCGCGGTGGCCGGTCCGGCCGCCGCGGCCCCGCCGGCCGGCTCCGGCCCGGTGACCACGGCGCCGGCCCCGGCCCCTCCGCTGGCCCCCGGCACCCGCTTCACCACCCCGGTGCCCGACCCCGGCGCCGTCCGGCAGACCGTCGACCTGGTGGAGCAGCACCGCTTCGCCGACGCCGAGCTCATCGCACGCGAGGCCGCCACCCCGCAGGCCACCTGGTTCACCGACGGCACCCCGAAGGAGGTGCGGCACGAGGTGCGCCGCGCGGTGACGCTGGCCACCGCGACGAAGACCGTGCCCACCTTCGTCGTCTACAACGTCCCCGGCCGCGACTGCTCGCAGTACAGCTCCGGCGGGGCGGCCGACGACGCGGCCTACCGCGCCTGGGTCGACGGCTTCGCCGCCGGGCTGCGCAAGGGGCAGCAGATCACCGTGGTCATCGAGCCCGACGGGCTGGCGCTGATGCCCGGTGACTGCCCGCCCGGCACCTACCCGGAGGGCACCGCGCCCACCGACGAGGGCCGGCTGGCCGACATCGCCTACGCCGCCGCGGCGATCGAGCGCGCGAACCCGGCAGCGCTGGTGTACCTGGACGCCGGCCACGTCGGCTGGCACGCCGTCGGCGACATCGCCGAGCGGCTGGCCGCTGCCCAGGTCGAGCAGTTCCAGGGCTTCGCGCTCAACGTCTCCAACTACCAGTACACGGCCAACCTGCAGCAGTACGGCACCTGGATCTCCTCCTGCTTGACGCTGATCACCGTCGCCGCCCTCCCGTCGGGGGAGTGCGGCAGCCAGTACTGGAGCGGCGGGCCGGCCAACGACTTCCAGGGCGTGGAGCTGGACCCGATGCAGCAGTGGAGCGACACCGCAGCCGACCCGGTGGCCAACACCGCGGGGGTGAACAGCCGCTACGCCCAGCAGCTCGGCGAGCTCGACCCCACCGCCCACTTCGTCGTCGACACCAGCCGCAACGGCCAGGGCCCGTGGGAGCCGGACACCGCCTACCCGGACCCGCAGACCTGGTGCAACCCGCCGGCGCGGGGTCTCGGCCCGCGGCCGGAGGCGCAGCCGGCCGCGGAGTTCCCGCTGCTGGACGCGCACCTGTGGGTCAAGACGCCGGGGCAGTCCGACGGGCAGTGCAACCGCGGCATCGCCGGGTCGACCACCGACCCGGAGTGGGGCGGCATCGTCGACCCCGCCGCCGGGGCCTGGTTCCCGGAGCAGGCGCTGGAGCTGGCGCAGCTGGCGGTCCCGCCGCTGCGCTGAGCAGGTCCCCGGCCGCCCCGCCCCTGGCGCGGGGCGGCCGGCTCCCGCGGGCACGGTCGTGGGGGGGGGGGGGGGGGGGGGGGGGGGGGGGGGGGGGGGGGGGGGGGGGGGGGGGGGGGGGGGGGGGGGGGGGGGGGGGGGGGGGGGGGGGGGGGGGGGGGGGGGGGGGGGGGG
>NZ_JBJGZY010000053.1:0-25707 GCF_054050755.1 Modestobacter sp. SYSU DS0511 | reverse complement strand
CCCGCCGGCCCCCGCGCCCCCCCCCCCCCCCCCCCCCCCCCCCCCCCCCCCCCCCCCCCCCCCCCCCCCCCCCCCCCCCCCCCCCCCCCCCCCCCCCCCCCCCCCCCCCCCCGGTGGCGCGGCCTCCCTAGACTCGACCGAGGTGCGTGGCGACCCGCGTGCCGAAGCGATCGAGGAGAGTGCCGTGGCCGTGCGAGCCATCCGGGGTGCGACGCAGGTTGCCGCCGACGACCGGGACGAGGTCCTGGAGGCCACGCGGGAGCTGGTGGCGACCGTGCTGGAGCGCAACCAGCTGGAGTCGCCCGACCTGATCAGCATCCTGTTCACCGCCACACCCGACCTCGTCTCGGAGTTCCCCGCGCTGGCCGCTCGCGAGCTGGGACTGGGTGACGTGCCGTTGATGTGCGCCACCGAGATCGCCGTGCCGCACGCGCTGCCGCGGGTGCTCCGGCTCATGGCGCACGTCGACACCCCGCTGAGCCGGGCGGAGATCCAGCACGTCTACCTGCGGGGCGCCGTCGCGCTGCGCCGGGACATCGCGCAGTGAGCGAGCATCGCGGCGAGGGACGAGCGGGGAGCGGAGCGAACGCTGCTGCGCCAGGGCAGCGCGCAATGAGTGAGGGGCAGACCGTGAATGAGTACCGCTTCCGTGGGCAGGTGACCCTCGACGGGCCGTCCGGCACCGGGAAGTCCAGCGTCGCCCGGGCGGTCGCGACCCGGCTGGGTGCGGACTACCTCGACACCGGCGCCATGTACCGGGCGGCGACGGTGGCGGTGCTGGACGCCGGGGTCGACCTCGACGACGCCGACGGCATCGCCCGCGCCGTCGCGGCGGCCGACATCCACATCGGCACCTCGGCGGCGTCGGAGCTGGTGCAGGTGGACGGCGTCGACGTGGCCGAGCGCATCCGGGGTGCGGAGGTGACCCGGGCGGTGTCGCCGGTGTCCGCCGTCCCGGCGGTGCGGCGGCTGCTCGTGGAGCGGCAGCGTGCGCTCGTCGCCGCGGCCGACGCCGTGGTGGTCGAGGGCCGGGACATCGGCACCGTCGTGCTGCCCCGGGCGACCTGCAAGATCTACCTGACCGCCGCCCCCGAGGTGCGGGCCGAGCGCCGCGCCGGGCAGCTGGGCGTGGTCGACCCCGCCCGCATCGCCCAGATCGCGGCCGACCTCCGCCGCCGCGACGAGTACGACAGCAGCCGGGCCGACAGCCCGCTGCGCCCGGCCGAGGACGCGATCGTCGTCGACAGCACCGGGCTGGACCGCGAGGCCGTCGTCGAGCGGGTGCTCGACCTGGCCAGCACAGCAGTGGGAGACCCCGCATGAGCACCACCGATCCCACCTCGATGGACCCCACCCCGACCGGTGCCGACCCGGCCGACGCCGAGCACACCGGGCCGCTGCCAGTGGTGGCCGTCGTCGGCCGGCCGAACGTGGGCAAGTCGACGCTGGTCAACCGGTTCCTGGGCCGCCGCGCCGCGGTGGTGCAGGACGTCCCCGGCGTCACCCGTGACCGGATCTCGTACCAGGCGCTGTGGAACGGCCGGTCGTTCTCGGTGATGGACACCGGCGGCTGGGAGCCGAAGGCCAGCGGCATGGCCGCCTCCATCGCCCGCCAGGCCGAGTACGCCATGAAGACCGCCGACGTGATCGTGCTGGTCGTCGACTCCTCCGTCGGGGTCACCGACACCGACCTCGCCGCGGCGCGGGTGCTCCGGCGCAGCGACCGGCCGGTCATCCTGGTGGCCAACAAGGTCGACGACGAGCGCGGGGAGGCCAACGCCGCCGAGCTGTGGTCGCTGGGCCTGGGTGAGCCGTTCTCGGTGAGCGCGCTGCACGGCCGGGGGAGCGGTGACCTGCTCGACCTGGTCCTCGACGCGCTGCCGGAGGCCCCGCGCGAGCAGGAGGAGACCGGCGGTCCACGGCGCGTCGCCCTCGTCGGGCGGCCCAACGTCGGCAAGTCCAGCCTGATCAACCGCCTGTCCAAGGAGGAGCGCTCGGTCGTCGACTCCGTGGCCGGCACCACCGTCGACCCGGTGGACTCCATCGTGACCCTGGGCGGGGAGGAGTGGCGCTTCGTCGACACCGCCGGGCTGCGCCGCCGGGTCAACACCGCCAGCGGCACGGAGTACTACGCCAGCCTGCGCACCGAGGCCGCGATCGAGGCCGCCGAGGTCGCCGTCGTGCTGCTCGCCGCCGACGAGGTGATCAGCGAGCAGGACCAGCGGGTGATCACCCAGGTGATCGAGGCCGGTCGGGCGCTGGTGATCGCCTTCAACAAGTGGGACACCCTCGACGAGGACCGGCACGCCCAGCTGGAGCGGGAGATCGACCGCGACCTGGCCCGGGTCCAGTGGGCCAGCCGGGTCAACATCTCGGCGGTCACCGGCCGGGGCGTGAACAAACTGGCCGGCCACCTGAAGACCGCGCTCGCCGGCTGGGAGACCCGGGTGCCCACCGCGGAGCTGAACACCTTCATCCGGGCGCTGGTGCAGGAGACGCCGCCGCCGGCCCGGGGCGGCCGGGCCCCGAAGATCAAGTACGTCACCCAGGCCGACATCCGGCCGCCCCGGTTCGTGGTCTTCTCCACCGGCTTCCTCGAGGCCGGGTACCGGCGCTTCCTGGAGCGCAGGCTGCGCGAGCAGTTCGGCTTCCACGGCACGCCGATCGACGTGTCGGTCAAGGTGCGGGAGAGCAAGGCGCGCGACCGCAAGGGCTGACCCGGCCGGCAGGGCGGGGGAGCGGGTGCGGTAACCTTCTCCGGCAGCGATCGGGGCCGCCGGGTCATCCGGAAGCACCCGACGCTCGGGCTGTAGCGCAGCTTGGTAGCGCACTTGACTGGGGGTCAAGGGGTCGCAGGTTCAAATCCTGTCAGCCCGACAGAAGAAGTCGCAGGTCGGGGGCCGTTCCCGGAGACCGGGAACGGCCCCTGCTGTTGTTCCGGGTGGCTTGACCACTCCTTCTGGCCACCATGAGCCGACCCTGAGTCGCTGAGGACGGCGGCACACGCAGGAGGTCGACACGGGCGACGCCACGCCGTCGTCGCCGGGTCGGGGCGGTCATCGCCCGCCGCCGGCCGGCGGGGGTTCAGACCGGGGCGACGGTGACGGCGCCGTCCGCGCGCGACACGCACGGCAGCATGATCCGTTCCTGCTCCACGGGCGTCAGCAGCACGTCCCGGTGCAGGACGGTGCCCTGCTCGACCCGGAGCTGGCAGGTGCCGCACGTTCCGGAGCGGCACGAGCTGTCCACCGCGATGCCTGCCGCCTCGAGCGTGCCCAGCAGCGTCTCGTCCGGGCCGACGTCGTACGTGGCGCCAGTGGGCGCCCAGGTCGCGGTGAAGGCGCTCCCGGAGGGCTCGACCGCACGCACCCCGCTGAAGTCCTCGAAGTGCAACCGCGACGGCCGCCAGTGCATGGTCAGCGCCTTGGCCTCCGCCAGCAGCGCGGTGGGGCCGCAGCAGAAGACCCACGTGTCGCCCGGGTGCTCCAGCGCGTTCCAGAGGTCGAACCGGCGTCCGCCGTGCTCCGCGGCGGCATGGCACACCGCGTCGGGCGCGGTGAACTCGTCGAGGTAGGCGGCGTCCTCCCGGGACCGGACCAGGTACACCAACCGGACGGGGAGCCCCGCCGCGCGTGCGGCGTGGTAGATGGGCCGGACCGGGGTGATGCCCACGCCGCCGGCGAGCAGCAGCAGGCCGCCGGCGGCCGCGGGGAGCTCGAAGCCGCCGCGGGGCGGCGCGGCCTCCAGCAGGTCTCCGACGCGGGCATCCGCGTGCATGCTCCGCGAGCCGCCGCTGCTGTTGCGGTCCAGTGCCACCGCGATGTCGTAGTGCTCCGGGGCCTCGGACCCGGGTGAGGTGAGCGAGTAGCTGCGCCGCTCGCCGGAGGGGGTGACCAGCTCGACGTGCGCGGCGGTCCGGCACGCTGGCAGGGTCCCGCCCCCGGCCGCGGCCAGGCGGAACTCGACGATGCTGCGCGCCACCTGCCGCCGGTGCACGATGCGCAGGGGCAGTCGGGACGCCGACGGCGCGCTCATCCGGGCACGCCGGCCGCAGAACGGGTGGCGGGCTCGGCGAGCAGTTCCACGGGGAGCCCGGGCGTGAGGGTCC
This sequence comes from Modestobacter sp. SYSU DS0511, assembly GCF_054050755.1. Classification (NCBI taxonomy): domain Bacteria; kingdom Bacillati; phylum Actinomycetota; class Actinomycetes; order Geodermatophilales; family Geodermatophilaceae; genus Modestobacter; species Modestobacter sp. SYSU DS0511. The sequence goes on along the minus strand of NZ_JBJGZY010000053.1, from coordinate 21,599 downwards.
CGGCGGTCTCGATGGTGGCGTAGAAGCCGAACTCCACGTGACCGTAGTGCTGGGAGAGCAACCTCGGGACGGGCACGTCGCGCTCGGCGGTGCCCGGGCTCACCTCCGTCGCGGCACACCGCACGCACGGCTGCCGCACGAGGAACTCGACGTCGCCGACGCGGAACCTCCGGCCCAGCCAGCTGCGTTCGACCCACGGCTCGCCGAGGTCGACGGTGAGGTTGGGCCGGAAGCGCTCGAGGTCCAGCGGGACCCCGGCGCGCTCGCCGAGGTCCCGGAGCGAGGCAGCGTTCACCACGTGGCAGGCCCAGGTCAGGGACGAGGCGACCGACGCGGTGTAGGAGTAGGTGTAGCGGTCGTTCGCCCGCCGGACCAGCAGGGGTGCGTCCTCCGGGTCCAGGTCCAGCACCGCGGCGAACAGGGCCTCGGCCCGCGCGATCCCCTCCGGTTCGGCGAGGCTGCAGGCGAGCACCAGGTGGTCGCGTACCCGCACCTCCAGCCACTCCGAGACCGGGTCGAACGACGTCCGGACGCCGGCCAGACGGGGGTCGGTCGTCAGCCCGTAGAAGTCCCGGGCCGGCAACGGCTGGTCCGGCGCCGTGCAGTAGTCGCCGTGCCGCTTGGCCAGCGCCCAGCTGCGGTCGAGCGGGAACCCGGTGGTCGGGCCGACCTGGACCGACGCCAGCCGCTGGGGGCTCAGGCCGCGGATCGGGTAGTAGTGCAGGTCGGTGACGATGCTGGGCATCGGTGGGGAGCCTCCTCCGGCACTCGTGGTCGCGGAGGCGTGGGTGGTCGTCTCTCCGTCGATGTCGGTGACCTGCAGGTCGTCGAGGGTGGTCGCTGGCCGGAGGGGGCGGTGGCCGCAGGGCAGGCACCGGACCGACCCGCGCCGACGTCGGCGACCGTCCGAGCCTAACCGTGCACGCCGGCCGGGCAGCCGTCGGACCCGGCGTCACCGGCACCACCGCGCCGGCGACCAGGACCACCCCGGCACCGGCTGGTGCAGGGTGGTGGAGAGTGGAGCGGACCCGCCCCGATGGCGGGGCGCCGCCGAGGGGGCAGGGAGCAGGGATGGGCGAGCACGCCGGCCGGGAGACCGACGTCGAGGTGGGGGAGCGGCTGTACGCCGGCTGCGATCCACTGGACTACGAGGCGTTGCTGACCGCGGAGGAGCGCGGCCAGCTGTGGCGGCTGCGCCGGTTCCTGGACGCCGAGGCGCGGCCGCTGCTGGCGGAGCACTGGGAGCGCGCGGAGTTCCCCACGCAGCTCATCGCACCGCTGGCCGACCTGGACCTCATCGCCCCACCCTCGCTCACCGCCGGCGGAACGGGCCCGCGTTCCCTGTTCACCGGGTTCCGGAACTTCGAGCTGGCCCGCACCGACGCATCGCTGGCCACGTTCTTCAACGGCCAGTCGGGGCTGTTCCGCACCACCATCGAGCGCGGGGGCAGCGCCGAGCAGGTCCGCCGGTGGCTGCCGCAGGTCGACTCCTTCGCCGTGGTGGGGGCCTTCGCCCTCACCGAGCCCGAGCACGGGTCCGACGTGGCCGGCGGGCTGGAGACCAACGCCCGGCGGGAGGGCGACACCTGGGTGCTCGACGGCCGCAAGCGCTGGATCGGCAGCGCCGTGATGGCCGACGTGCTCGCCGTGGTGGCCCGCGACGTCGCCGACGGCCAGGTCAAGGCCTTCCTCGTGCCGCGGGACGCGCCGGGCGTCGAGCTGGCCACCATCACCGGCAAGACGGCGCTGCGGATGGTGCAGAACTCCGACATCACGTTGCGTGGGGTGCGGGTGCCCGAGGACGACCGGCTGGCCCGGATCACCTCCTTCCGCGACGTGGCCGACCTGCTGCGGTCCATGCGCTCGGGCGTCGCCTGGTTCGCCGCCGGCGTGCAGGCCGGGGCCTACGAGGCCGCGCTGCGGTACGCGGGCTCCCGGGTGCAGTTCGGGCGGCCGATCGCCGGCTTCCAGCTGGTGCAGGAGAAGCTGGCCACGATGCTGGGCAACCTCGTCGCCTCGCTGGGCATGGCGGTGCGCGTGGCCCAGCAGCAGGACGCGGGTGTCTACCGGGACCAGGACTCGGCGATGGCGAAGTCGTGGACCTCCGTCCGCATGCGCGAGACGGTGGCGCTCGCACGCGAGGTCGTCGGCGGCAACGGCGTGCTGCTCGACCACGACGTCGCCCGGTTCTTCGCCGACGCCGAGGCCATCTACACCTACGAGGGCACCTACGACGTGAACACGCTGGTCGTCGGCCGCGCCGTCACCGGCGTCAGCGCCTTCACCTGAGCGGCCCGCCGCGACCGGGCAGCCCGGGGGAACGCGCAGGCCCCGGCTCGGGCACCGTCCTCACGGGGTCGTGTAGGCGGCCGGCCGCACCTCGAGGGTGCCGCTGCCCGGGTCCACGGAGAACAGCAGCGCACCGGACTGCCGGCTGTGCGGCGCGACGTAGTCGATCGTGGCCGTCGCCTGCTGGACCTCCTCGCCGTCGCGGGAGAGCACGCCGGTCACCTGCACCTGCTCGGCCGTCGTCCCACCGTCGTTGACCACCTCGAACGGCACCGCCCAGCCATCCCCGGCCTGCTCGATCGCCGACGTGGTGACCGACAGCCGCGGGCCGCTGTCCCGGACGAAGACCGCCTGGTGCACGAGGAAGCCCAGCACCAGCAGGACGACGAGCGCGCCGAGGGCGCCGAGGGCGTACTCGCCCCGGCTGGTCTCGTCCTCGGCGGCGGGCCCGGGGGCGTCCTCATCGCTCACGGCCACCACCTCCTCACAGGATCAGCCGGGCCGCCGCAGCGCCCAGGCTCGCCGGCAGTGCGAGCACCACCGCCTCGGTCACGGCCATCACCACGCCCACCCCGTCGAACCGGCCGAAGGTCCACAGCAGGTACGCCGACAAGGCCAGGGCGATCACGTAACCGACGACGGTCAGGGTCAGGAACGAACGCAGCACCCCGCCGGGGGCCTGTTCCTGACCGCGGAACCCGACCCAGTAGACGAACCCGTGCATCAGCAGCAGGCACAGCACGACGAGGGCGACCGGGTGCCAGGGGCCGGCCTTCGCGGCCAGGAGCACCACCTCCTCGGTGGGGGCGATGTTGGCCGCGAACACCACCGCGCCGGCCGCCATCAGCAGCAGTTCCCCGCCGTAGGTCGTCGTCGGCACCCGCCGGCTGCGCGCGCCGAGCTGGCTGCGGGCGAACGAGGCACCGACAGCGGCCGGGAGCATCTCGATCGCGATGACGGACAGGGCGTCGCGCCCGCCGCGCAACGGCTCGATCACGGCCAGCACCCCGAGTACCAGTGCGGCGGCGAGCGCGGCCATCACGAAGGCCACCCCCGCGTCGGCCAGCGACCCGCGCCAGCCGACCCCCGGCGCCCCGGCGCCGAAGTGCTGGGACAGGAAGACGACGAGCAGGACGGTGGCGGCCAGGAGCAGGGCGAGGCGGTACCGCGGGATGGCCAGCCCCAGCCGCCAGATCTCCATCGTCATCAGCAGCGGCAGGGCGAACAGCAGCGCGCCGCCGAAGGCCCGCCCGCTGCTCTGGGCGAGCTGGTGTCCACCGGTCATCCGGGATCCCGCCCGGCCCGGCTCGCGTCGCCGGGCACTGCGGCGCGGTCGGTGATCATGGTCACGCCCTACCCGCACCGGCACGGTCCACCCCTCCGGTGCGCCCCGGCCGACCCACCCGGAGCCCGGGGGCCGTGCCCCCGGGGGAGCAGCCGGGCCGGTCGCGGCCGGGAGCGTCCCCGGCGAGCACTAACCTGACCCGCGAGGTGGAGGGGGAGCGGGGATGACGAGGGCGGACGACCAGGCGGCCGAGGTCCCGGCGGGGGCGGTGGCCGGTCGGGCGGGGCAGTGGGACCGGGACCAGCTCGGCGACCGGGTGTTCACGCTGCCCAACGCGCTCTCGGTGGTGCGCCTGCTGGGCGTCCCGGTGTTCCTCTGGCTGCTGCTGGGCCCCGAGGCCGACGGCTGGGCGGTGCTCGTGTTGATGGCCGCCGGGTTCACCGACTGGGCCGACGGGAAGCTGGCGCGCCGGCTGGGGCAGGCCAGCCGGCTCGGCGCGCTGCTCGACCCGGCCGCTGACCGGCTGTACATCGTCGCCACCCTGGTGGCCTTCGCGCTGCGCGACGTCGTCCCGCTCTGGGCCGTCCTCGTCCTGCTGGGCCGGGAGCTGGTGCTCGGGGTGACCCTGCTGCTGCTGCGCCGGGCCGGATGGCCGCCGCTGCAGGTGCACTACCTCGGCAAGGCCGCCACGTTCCTGCTGCTGTACGCCTTCCCCCTGCTCCTGCTGGCCGACGGCGCGGGGGCGTTGGCCTCGGTGGCCCGCCCGGTCGCCTACGCGCTCACGATCTGGGGTGGCGTGCTCTACGTGCTGGCCGGGGTCTTCTACGTCGTGCAGGCCGTCGGCCTGCTGCGCGGCGACCGGCGCGCCGGAGCCCGGGGATGAGCGCTCCACCGCGCGGAGCGCGGTCACTGGGGTCCTCGTTGCTGGACCAGGTGCTCGCCGAGACGCTCGACCCCTCCTACGCGGAGGCCGCTGCCGCGCGCGCGGCCCGCGAGGCGTCCCACCCCCGGCCCGGCGGCTCGTGGCTGCGCCGCCGGAAGGGGCAGGTGCTGGTCGCCGCCACCCTGGCCGTCGCCGGCTTCCTCGCCGCGGTCACCTACCGGGAGGCGGCGGCCGGCGCCCAGGGACGCGAGGTGGTGCGGCAGGCGCTGCGGGAGGACATCCTGGAGCAGTCGGACACCACCGACGAGCTGGCCGCCCAGCTGGAGAGGCTGACCGCGGAGGTCACCGCCGCCCGCGAGGACGCGCTGGCGGCGAGCGTGGTCGGTCAGCGGGCGCTGGACCGGCTCGCCGTCGCCGAGCAGCAGGCGGGGACGGTGGCGGTCGAGGGGCCCGGGGTCGTGGTGACCCTGGGCAACGCGCCACCGCCGTCGGACAGCGACCCGGTCGGCGGGTCCGCGGAGGTGCAGCTCGGCGGCATCGTCCAGGACCGCGACCTCCAGCAGCTCGTGAATGCGCTGTGGTCGGTCGGTGCCGAGGCGATCAGCATCAACGGGCAGCGCCTCGGGCCGACCTCGGCCATCCGGCAGGCCGGTGACGCCATCCTCGTCGACTTCCGGCCGGTGGCCAGCCCGTACGAGGTCTCCGCGATCGGCGACCCGGACACGCTGGCGCGGGACCTGCTCAGCACCCCGGAGGCCAGCCTGCTGGGGCAGTACACGCTCGACTTCGGCCTGGTGTTCGAGTACGTCCGCGAGGACTCGCTCGACCTGCCGGCCGGCACCGGTGCCGAACTGCGGCACGCCACGGTGCTCGACCCCGCCACCGGCTCGGGCCCGTCCGCGCCATCGACCCCCACCGACGGAGGCTGACGCGTGATCCCGATCATCGGACTGGCGATCGGTGTGGTGCTGGGCCTGGTGCTGGACCCGAGCGTCCCGCTCTGGCTGCAGCCCTACCTGCCGATCGCCGTCGTCGCCGCACTGGACGCGGTCTTCGGTGGCGTGCGCGCCCGGTTCGACGGCATCTTCGACGCCAAGGTCTTCGTCGTCTCCTTCGTCTCCAACGTCGTCGTCGCCGCGCTGATCGTCTTCCTCGGTGACCAGCTGGGCGTCGGCGCGCAGCTGTCCACCGCGGTGGTCGTCGTCCTCGGCATCCGGATCTTCGGCAACGCGGCGGCGATCCGCCGGCACCTGTTCCGGGCATGACGGAGGGCATGAGGGGGGGCACCCCGGGGGACCGGCCGGCCGGCGACGACCCGGTCCCGGGCAGCGCCCCCGCCGAGAGCGGGCCACCGGCCGCCACCCCGCTCCCCACCCCGTGGCGGGGGAGGGACGTCCGCGGGCGCCGGGGCCTGGTCGCCGCGGTCCTGATCAGCGTCCTCACCCTCCTGCTGGGCTTCGCCTTCGCGGTGCAGGTCCGCACCGCCGACACCGCGGCCGCGCTGGCCGGCCAGCGGGAGGAGGACCTGGTCCGGATCCTCGACGACCTCACCGCGCGCGAGCAGCGGTTGCGCCAGCAGATCGAAGACCAGCGGGCCGCCCAGGAACAGCTGGGGAGCGCCGACAGCGCCTCGGCCGCCGCGCTGGCCGAGGCCCGGGAGCGCGCGCGGACCCTCGGGCTGCTCAACGGCACGCTGCCCGCGCAGGGCCCGGGGCTGGAGATGGCCGTCTCCGACCCCGGGGGCCGGATCGGGTCCACCGAGCTGATCACCGTGATCCACGAGCTGCGCGCTGCCGGCGCGGAGACCATGCAGATCGACGGGGTCCGGATCGGCCCGGACAGCGACGTCACCGGCGACCCGGGGGAGCTGTCCATCGACGGCACGCCGGTGGAGCAGCCCTACACCGTGCTGGTCATCGGCCCTCCGCAGTCGATGGAGACCGCGCTGAACATCCCCAACGGAGCGGTCGACCGGTTGACCCGACGCCTGGGCGCCGTGGTGATCCGGCAGGTGGAGCTGCTCGTGGTCGATGCGCTGCGGCCGGTGGTCACGCCTCGATACGCCGAGCCGTCCGACCCGGACTGACCCGCTCGGCGGTCGCCGTGCCCGGTGCCCGGCGACCAGCGGGAGCCGCCGCGTGAGCACCACCGGCGACCGCCGCCACACCGACCACCACGAGTGGGCGCTGGTCCGCCGGTGTCGTCAGCGCCGTCGACGAGGCCCTGGTGGTCGTCCTTGTGGTGGCCCTTGTGGTGGCCTGCTGAGCGTCCGGGGCGGGCTGGACGTCACCCCGGCCCCTCCCGTCCCGCCACCGTCGGACACGATCACTATCATCAGCGCAGAGGTCGGACGCTCCACCCGAGCGGTCGCACTCTCACCCTGTACGTGCGGTTGACCCCCGGGTCGGCCGCTGGTTCCATGACCCCCGGCCCGACCGCGACCCCGCGGTGGCCGACCAGCGACGGGCCGTCCGGCTCGTCGTCCGCCGGCCGACCGCGGCCCCAGGCTGCGGCGGTGCCACCTGCACCGGAGGAGACCGACGTGCTCTGCACTCGATGTGGCCATCAGAACCCCGAGGGCAGCCGTTTCTGCGCCCAGTGCGGGGCGGCGCTGAGCCAGGAGCGCGTCGGTGAGTCGACCAGCATCATCCCGAAGGTCGGCGGTGACGACTCCGGCGAGCAGGCCGAGGCGGTCGACACCACCGCCGACGCCCACGCCGGCGCCGTCGAGTCGCTGCCGGCCGGGTCGGCCCTGCTGGTGGTCAAGCGCGGGCCGAACGCCGGCAGCCGGTTCCTCCTCGACCAGGAGGTCACCACCGCGGGCCGGCACCCGGACTCCGACATCTTCCTCGACGACGTGACCGTCAGCCGGCGGCACGTGGAGTTCCACCGCGAGGGTGGCGGCTTCACCGTGCACGACGTCGGCAGCCTGAACGGCACCTACGTCAACCGCGAGCCGGTCGACGTGGCCTCGCTGGCCGGCGGTGACGAGGTCCAGATCGGCAAGTTCCGGCTGGTCTACCTGACCGGCCCGCGCACCGGCGAGACCGCCGGCGCCTGACCTGGCCGTCGCCGCCCGGCACCCCTGCGGCGCCGGGCGGCGACGCATCGCCGCGAACGAGGGAACGAGGGGCGGGTCGGGACGATGAGCGCGGTGCCCCGGCGGGACACCGGGGGCAACGGTGCCCTGCTGACGATCGGGGAGGTGCTCGCCGCCCTGCGCGGTGACTTCCCGGACGTCACGATCAGCAAGATCCGGTACCTGGAGTCCGAGCAGCTGGTGCACCCGCAGCGCACCCCGTCGGGCTACCGGAAGTTCTCCGCCGCCGACGTGGCCCGGTTGCGCTACGTGCTCGCCGCCCAGCGCGACCAGTACCTGCCGCTGCGGGTGATCAAGGAGCACCTGGAGGCGCTGGACCGGGGCGAGCCGCTGCCCGGGCAACCCGAGGCCGGTGGCGGCGCCCCCGACAGGGCACTGGAAGCCGCCGGGCCGATGCCGGCGGCCGAGTTCGCCGAGGCCGCCGGCGTGGACGAGGTGCAGCTCGCCGACTTCGTGCAGTTCGGTCTGGTCGGCACCGACCGCCGCGGCCGGCTGCAGGCCAGCGACCTGCCGGTCGCGCGCGCCGCGGCGGCGCTGGCCCGGCACGGTCTGGAGGCCCGGCACCTGCGCGCCTGGCGCACCGGGGCAGACCGGGAGGCGTCCCTGCTGGAGCAGTTGGTGGCACCGGTGCTGCGGGCCCGCTCCGACGAGGCCCGCGGCCGCGCCGCAGAGCAGGTGCAGGAGCTGGCCGGGCTGTCCGCCCAGTTGCACACCGCCCTGCTGGAGGCCCGACTGCGCGAGGTCCTCGGGGGCTGAGGAGGCGGGCGCCCTGGCGTACCGTTGGCCGCAGCGGAGCGCCGCGGACACCGGCCCGGGCGGGTCGTCGTCGGTGCGGTCCCGGAGGGTCAGCGGAGCGGGAGGGGAGCCAACCGTGCAGGAGCTCAGAGTCGTCGGCGTCCGGGTCGAGCTGCCCGGCAACCAGCCGATCCTGCTGCTGAAGGAGACCCAGGGGGAGCGGTACCTCCCGATCTGGATCGGCGCGGTCGAGGCAGCCGCGATCGCCTACGAGCAGCAGGGGGTGCGCCCGGCCCGGCCGATGACGCACGACCTGCTCAAGGACGTCGTCACCGCCCTGGGGGCCGCCGTCGAGGCGGTGCACATCACCGAGATGCGGGACGGCATCTACATCGCCGAGCTGCAGCTGGGGGAGGGGCGGACCGTCAGCGCCCGGCCGTCCGACGCCGTCGCGCTCGCCGTCCGCACCGGGGCGCCGATCTTCGGCGCCGAGACGCTGCTCGACGAGGTCGGCATCGAGATCCCCGACGAGCAGGAGGACGAGGTGGAGAAGTTCCGCGAGTTCCTCGACAACATCAGCCCGGAGGACTTCGGCGCCGGGTCGGGCTCCGGTGGGGGACCCGCCTGAGCCGGTTGCGGTGGGCACGGTCCCGTTCCCGGTGGCGACTGCCGAGGACGACAGGGGGCACCCCTCCGGGTGAGCGGGACGACACGCCGCCCGCCGCGGTTGACCGGTGTGCTGCCCCGGCCTACCGTCAGGCGAAATCACCCAGCTGTGACTCCACGGTCGCGCCCGGGTGGCCGTCGCGGCACGAGCAGGCGACGTCCCCCGTGCTGGGTGCTGATGTGGAGGAGGCGCTGACGTGAGCGACCTGGACAACGGTTCCGGCCGCCGGCCGTTCAGCGGGGGTCAGCAGGGGCAGCTGTTCAGCGACTCCGCGGTCGGTGCGCCGGCCTACGACGAGGTCGACACCGACGAGGTCGGCTACCGCGGCCCGACCGCGTGCGCCGCGGCCGGCATCACCTACCGCCAGCTCGACTACTGGGCCCGCACCGGCCTGGTCGCCCCCTCGGTGCGCACCGCCACCGGTTCGGGCACCCAGCGGCTCTACTCCTTCCGCGACATCCTGGTGCTCAAGGTGGTCAAGCGGCTGCTGGACACCGGCGTCTCGCTGCAGAACATCCGCAAGGCCGTCGACCACCTGCGCACCCGCGGGGTCAAGGACCTCGCCAACATCACGCTGCTCTCCGACGGTGCGACCGTGTACGAGTGCACCTCCGCCGAGGAGGTCGTCGACCTGCTCGCCGGCGGCCAGGGGGTCTTCGGCATCGCCGTCTCCGGCGCCCTGCGCGAGCTCTCCGGTGAACTGGCCGAGCTGCCGGCCGAGCGGCTCGACGCCCACGGCCAGCAGGTGGACGACGAGCTGTCCGCCCGCCGCCGGCGCCGCGCCGCCTCCGCCTGACCGCGGGGCCGCCGTCCCAGTGCGGGCGGGACGGCTGCCCGCTGCCCGTGACGAGGAAGACCCGGCCTGGTGACGTGCGCACCTGCCCGACCGACCGGCGGCGGGGCCCGACGGTGCCGCGCACCCGCCGCTGAGCGGCTGCCTCCCGCCTCGCCCGGTTGCCGTCGCCGTGCGGGCGCGGCGGTCAGATCTTGCGCAGCAGCACCCGGCGCACCGAGTGGTCGGCCGCCTTCTGCAACACCAGGCGTGCCCGGGAGCGGGTCGGGGCGATGTTCAGCCGCAGGTTGGGTTCGTTGACCGCCGACCAGATGCCGCGCGCGGTGGACCGGGCCTCGTCGTCGGTGAGGTCGGCGAAGCGGTGGAAGTAGGCGGCGCTGTCGGCGAACGCGGTCCGGCGCAGTGCGAGGAAGCGCTCCACGTACCACTGCTGGATGTCGGCCTCGGTCGCGTCGACGTAGACCGAGAAGTCGAAGAAGTCGGACAGGAAGACCTCCGGCACCCGGCCGTCGCCCCGGCCGCCGCCGGCCTGCAGCACGTTGAGACCCTCCAGCACCAGGACGTCGGGCCGGTCGACCACCTGCCGGCTGCCGGGGAGCACGTCGTAGGCGTGGTGGGAGTACGTCGGCGCGCTCACCGCCGGCTTGCCCGACTTCACGTCGGCCAGGAACCGCAGCAGCGCCCGGCGGTCGTAGCTCTCCGGGAAGCCCTTCCGGCCCAGCAGCCCGCGCGCCTCGAGCTCGGCATTGGGCAACAGGAACCCGTCGGTGGTCACCAGGTCGACCCGCGGGGTGTCCGGTGCCGCCGCGAGGAGCGCCTGCAGCAGCCGCGCGGTGGTGCTCTTGCCGACGGCGACGCTGCCGGCCACCGCGATCACGAACGGCACCTTCTCGGTCGGGGTGCCGAGGAACGCCGTCTGCGCGGCCCACAGCCGGCGGCTGGCGGTGACGTGCAGGTGCAGCAGCCGGGCCAGCGGCAGGTAGACCGTGGCCACCTCGTCGCGGTCGATGCGGTCGCCGAGGGTGGCCAGCGCGCGCACGTCGGCGTCGTCCAGCGGCAGCTCACCGCCGGCCGCCAGCGCCCGCCAGGAGTCGCGGTCGAAGGCGGTGAAGGGCGAGACCTGGGCTCGCGTTCCGGCCGTCACGCCGCCCATCGTGCCGTCCGTCCCGACCCGGCCCCCCGACGGGGTGGTCTCCGAACGGCTGCCCGTCCACCCGCGGCACCGTGGCGTCTAGGGTCCAGGGCGTGTCGTCCACCGGGCTCCTCGACCGGATCGAGCGCTACTTCTCCCTCGCGCCGGAGGCCGACGGCCTGACGCGCATCGAGTCCGTCGGTGGGCTCGTCGTGCCGATCGGCCCGCCCGAGTGGCCCTACCCGGCGCGCCCCCGCCCGGGGCAGGAGGACGCCGTCGCCGTCGAGGACGTGCGCGCCGCGGTGGCACTGCAGGAGGCCGCGGGGCTGCCGGCGTCGGTCGAGTGGCTGGGCGACCGCTGCCGCGGCCTGGCCGGGGTGGCCCGGGCCGCCGGCCTGCACGTCGAGGAGCTGCCGCTGCTGGTCGTCGACGACCCGGTCGAGATCCTGCTGCCGGACGAGGTGCGGCTCTACCTCGTCGGTGCCGACGACCCGCGGCTGGGGCTCTACCAGCGGCTGGCCGCGCTCGCCTTCGCCACGCCGGCGGACCGGCTGGACGTCGGCGAACGCGCACCGGGCGTGCCCGAGGTCGCCGCCGTCGACCCCGGTCCGGCCGAGGTGCCGCCCACGGAGCTGCTGCGCGAGCGGGTCGCGTCCGGCCGCACCGTCATGATGGTCGCCGTCGACGGCGGGGAGCCGGTGGCGATCGGCTCGCACCAGCCGGTCGACGTCGACGGCACGGAGGCCAGCGAGGTGGTCGGGGTGGCGACCCTGCCCCGCTTCCGCGGCCGCGGGCTGGGGGCGGGGCTCACGTCCGCGCTGGTCGACCACGCCCGGCAGACCGCCGACCTGGTCTTCCTCTCCGCCGGCGACGACGACGTCGCCCGGGTGTACGAGCGGGCCGGCTTCGCCCGGGTGGGCACCACCTGCGTGGCGGAGCGGCCGTCCCGCTGAGACCGTCCGCGGGCCGGCCCCAGCGGGACGGCGCGGGTCACTCGACGTCGTAGGTGGCGACGATCGCGCCGCGGGCGAGGGTGTGGCTGAAGAGGGTGAAGCCGAGGAACGCCGGTGTCGCGTCGGCCGGGACGCCGAGGTCGTCGGTGTCGACAGCGTGCACGACCACGTGGTAGTGGTGCGTGCCGTGCCCGGCCGGCGGGGCCGCTCCGACGAACCGGGCGAGGCCGGCGTCGTTGCGCAGCTGCACCGCGCCCTCGGGCAGGCCGGAGCCGGCCTCGTCGCCGGCGCCGCGGGGCAGGTCGGTCACCGCGGCGGGGATCCCGAGGACGGCCCAGTGCCAGAACCCGCTGCCGGTGGGTGCGTCGGGGTCGAGGACGGTGACCGCGAAGCCCTTGGTCTCGACGGGAAAGCCCGACCAGGACAGCTGCGGGGAGACGTCCTCGCCGCCGGCGCCCATCAGCCCGCTCACGTGCGGCCGGGCCAGCCGCTCGCCGGAGGCGATGTCGGAGCTGGTGACGCTGAACGAGGGGACCTGGGGGAGGAAGTCGTACGGGCTCGGCGGTGACGGGCGGTCGGCCATGCGGTCTCTCCTGGGGGTGGGGCTGCCCGGCCGGTGCCGGGGGAGCGGCCGGGTGCCGCGCCGGCCCCGACCCTAGGCAGCCCGGGGACGCGGTGCCCGACAAAGGCGCCAGGCTTCTGCCTCGACCGTTATCCCCAACAACGCACCCCACAACGTGGTGGTCCCGTCACCCAGCGCCCTACGGGCGGAGAACAGCTGCCGCCAGGAGGTATCGCGCCCGATCTCCCCGTAGCGTGATCACCGTGCTGGGACTCCCCGACGACATCCAGGCCTGCCTCTTCGACCTCGACGGTGTGCTGACCCGGACCGCGACGGTGCACCAGGCCGCGTGGAAGCGCACCTTCGACGAGTTCCTGCGCCGCCGGGACCCGGTGGCGGGGGAGTTCTCCCTCGACGACTACAACCGCTACGTCGACGGCAAACCCAGGGAGGACGGCGTCCGCGACTTCCTGGCCAGCCGGGGCATCACCCTGCCGCAGGGGGCGGTCGGCGACCCGGCCGACGCCGCGACCGTCGTCGCGCTCGCCACCCGCAAGAACGAGCTGCTGCTGCGCGAGCTCGAGGAGCACGGCGTCGAGGTCTACGAGGGCTCCATGCGCTACCTGCGGGCAGCGCGGGACGCCGGCCTGGCGACGGCGGTGGTCACCGCGTCGGCCAACGGCGGGCACGTCGTCTCCGCCGGTGGGTTCGCCGACCTGATCGACGCGCGGGTCGACGGGCTGGTGGCCAAGCGTGAGGGGCTGCGCGGGAAGCCGGCGCCGGACACCTTCCTCGCCGGCGCGCGTCTGCTCGGCGTCGAGCCGGCGCGGGCGGCCGTCTTCGAGGACGCGCAGGCCGGCGTCGCCGCGGGGCGGGCGGGGGAGTTCGGGTTCGTCGTCGGCGTCGACCGGGTCGGCCAGACCGAGGAGCTGCGCGAGCGCGGCGCGGACGTCGTCGTCACCGATCTGGCGCAGCTGCTGGAGGAGCAGCCGTGACGGAGGGGCGCGCGCACTTCCTGGTCGAGCCCTGGTCGCTGACCGAGGTCGGCCTGGACATGGCCTCCCTGGCGGTCAACGAGTCGGTCTTCGCTCTGGCCAACGGGCACATCGGCATGCGCGGCACGCTCGACGAGGGCGAGCCGATCATGGTGCCCGGCACCTATCTGAACGGCTTCTTCGAGGAGCGGCCGATGCCCTACGCCGAGGCCGGCTACGGCTTCCCGGAGATGGGCCAGACCGTGGTGAACGTGACCGACGGCAAGCTCGTCCGGCTGCTGGTCGGCGATTCCCCGCTGGACCTGCAGTACGGCGACGTCGTCGCCCACCGGCGCACCCTGGACCTGCGGGCCGGGGTGCTGCGCCGGGTCACCGACTGGCGCTCCCCGGCGGGCCGGGAGGTGCGGGTCACCAGCACCCGGCTGGTCTCCCTGGTCCGCCGCTCCATCGCGGCCGTCGAGTTCCAGGTGGAGTGCACCGACGACCAGGGCGACCTGTACATCGCCCTGCAGTCGGACCTGCTGGCCAACGAGGACGTCATGACCACCTCGACCGACGACCCGCGCTCGGCTGCCGCGCTGGACCGGCCGCTGGTCGGGGAGCTCCACGTGGGGCGCGGCCGGCACGCCGTCCTGGTGCACCGTACCCGGCGCAGCCGGCTCCGGATGGCCGCTGGCATGGACCACGACGTCGACGTCCCGGACACCGCGACCGAGGACCTGCTCGTCTCCCCGGACCTGGCCCGGTACACCCTCGCCGCACGGCTCAGCAACGGCTCCCCCGTGCGGTTGCGCAAGTACCTGGCCTACGGCTGGTCCAGCCGCCGTTCCGCGGCGGCGGTCCGCGACCAGGTGGAGGGCGCGCTGGCAACGGCCAAGCTGGTCGGCTGGGACCGGCTGGTCAACGAGCAGCGCGAACTGCTGGACCGCCACTGGGACGAGGCCGACGTCGAGATCGAGGGTGACGACGAGCTCCAGCAGGCCGTCCGGGTGGGCATGTTCCACGTCCTGCAGGCCGGGTTGCGCGCCGAGCGGCAGCCGATCCCGGCCAAGGGCCTGACCGGCGACGGGTACGACGGGCACACGTTCTGGGACACCGAGACCTACGTGCTGCCGGTGCTCACCTACACCGCGCCGGGCGCGGTGCGCGACGCGCTGCTGTGGCGCCACTCGATCCTGGACATGGCCCGGGAGCGCGCCCGGGTGCTCGGCCACGACGGCGCGGCGTTCGCCTGGCGCACCATCCGCGGGGAGGAGACGTCGGGGTACTGGCCGGCGGGGACGGCGGCGTTCCACATCAACGCCGACATCGCCGACGCCGTCGCCCGGTACTGGTGGGCCACGCTGGACGAGGACTTCGACCGGGACTACGGCACGGAGCTGCTGGTCGAGACCGCCCGGCTGTGGGCGTCGCTGGGGCACATGAACGGCGAGGGCGAGTTCCGCATCGACGGGGTGACCGGGCCCGACGAGTACACCGCGGTCGTCGACAACAACGTCTACACCAACCTCATGGCGCAGCGGAACCTGCGCGAGGCGGTGGCCGCGGTGCAGCGGCAGCCGGAGACCGCCGGTCGGCTGCAGGTCGACCCAGAGGAGGTCGACATGTGGACCCGGGCGGCCGACGACATGCGGGTGCCGTTCAACGAGAAGCTCGGCGTGCATGAGCAGAGCGAGGGGTTCACCCACCACGAGGAGTGGGACTTCGAGGGCACCACACCCGACCAGTACCCGCTGCTGCTGAACTTCCCCTACTTCGACATCTACCGGAAGCAGGTCGTCAAGCAGGCCGACCTGGTGATGGCGCTGCACCTGCGGGGGGACGCGTTCACCCTCGAGCAGAAGATCGCCGACTTCGCCTACTACGAGGCGCGCACCGTCCGGGACTCCTCGCTGTCCGCGGCCCAGCAGGCGGTGGTGGCGGCGGAGACCGGGCACCTGCAGCTGGCCCACGACTACTGGGGCGAGGCGGCGCTGACCGACCTGCAGAACCTGCACGGCAACAGCGGGCACGGGCTGCACATCGCCTCGCTGGCCGGGGGGTGGACGGTGGCGGTGGCCGGCTTCGGGGGCATGCGCGACCACGACGGGAAGCTGACCTTCGCCCCCCGGCTGCCGCCTCGGCTGCGCCGGCTGGCCTTCCGGGTGGTCTTCCAGGGCCGGTGCCTGGCGGTCTCGGTCACCGAGCGGCAGGCCACCTACCGGCTGGTGTACGGCGGCGAGCCGCTGCAGGTCGCCCACCATGGTGAGCCGCTCACCGTCACCGCCGAGCCGGTCACCCGCGACGTCCCCCCGCCGCCGGACGTCGAGCCGGTGCACCAGCCGCCGCACGCCTCCCCGCGCCGGCGGCACCGCCCCACCAGCGACTGAAGAAAGGACTCCCGAGCGCAGCGACGGCACTCGACGCGCGGTGGCGCTTCCTCGGCAGGCGTCCCCGCGTCGGGGAGGTGGCCGCCGACCCCGCGTTGCGGAACACGCTGCTCGGCACCGACGACGGCGACGACATCTGGACGGCAGCCGGACACGCGGCCGCATTGCGCTCGGACGGTCACCGCCCGCAGCTGCTGGCGCACCACGCCTGCCTGCTGGCCGTCGTCCACCGCGCCCTCACCCGGTACGCCGCCTGACCGGGAGCGTCAGGAGAGCAGGGCGCTCTCGCCGACCAGCCACCAGGTGCCCAGCACGAGTGCGCCGACGTCGAGCAGCAGGAAGATCGCGACCCACACCAGCCCGGGCAGTCGGGTGAGGCGGGCGAGCTGGTCGGCGTCGGAGTCCCGGGCAGTTCCCCGGCGTCGCTTGGCCTGCAGCTCCCACACGGTCACCGGCGCGGCCAGCAGCAGGAACCAGGTGACGCCGTGGGCGAAGACCGCCTGCCACTGCGCCGGTAGCCACCAGGTCGCGGCGAACACCAGCGCGCCGGTGACCAGGACCGACCACAGCCCGTACCAGTTGCGGATCTGCACCAGCAGCAGGGCCAGCAGCCCGAGCAACGCCCACAGCAGGCCGACGGCGTACCCGGCGGCCAGCAGCGCGGCCGCGCCCAGCCCGAAGAGCGCGGGCCCGGTGTAGCCGGCCGCGGCGGTGAGCACCATGCCGGCCCCGGTCGGCCGGCCGGCGGAGACGGTGACCCCCGAGGTGTCCGAGTGCAGGCGGATGCCGGCCAGCCGGCGTCCGGTGGCCAGCGCGGCCAGGCCGTGGGCGCCCTCGTGCGCGATCGTCACCGCGTGACGGGCGTGCCGCCACAGGCCCGGCACCCGGACCAGCAGCAGCGCCGCGGCTGCGCTCAGCGCCAGCAGGCCGGCCGTCAGCGGGGGAGAGGTGGCGCTGACCTGGCGCCAGAACTCCTCGACGACGGTCACGCGGGGCATCATCACCGCTGCGGCTGTGCGCGGGCCGTGCGCCGCGCGGGACCTGCGTCACGCGGACGTCACAGTCGGCGGTGATGCTGGGGGCATGACGAGCACGCAGCAGGCGGTGACCGCGGACGATCTCCCGGTCACCGTCTCCTTCACCCGGCGCGCCGACCCGGCGCACGCGGTGCAGATGAGCGCCTGGATCCGGGCGGGGCTGACCCTGGCCGAGGGGTTCCCCGGCTTCCTCGGCGGAGGCTGGGTCCAGCCCCGGCACGGCGCGGACGAGTGGCACATGCTGTGCCGGTTCGACTCCCCGGCCACCCTCGCCGCCTGGGAGGCGAGCCCGGAGCGACGCTGGTGGCTGGGTTCGGCGCAGGGGCTCGCCGAGATGACCCGCACCGAGCGGCGCACCGGCATCGAGGGCTGGTTCGACGCCCCGGTGGCCGCAGCCGCGGAGGTGACGCCGCCGCCGGCCCCACCCCGCTGGAAGCAGGCGACGACGATCTGGCTGGTCTTCTTCCCGCTCAACCTGCTCGCCACGGTGACGCTCGGGGCGCTGCTGGCCGACGTGCACGTGGTCGCCCGGGTCGCGGCGATGACGCTGGCGCTGACCCCGGTGATGACCTACCTGCTGCTGCCGTGGGTCACCCGACGGCTGTCCTGGTGGCTGGCCGGGCACCGCTGGCGCGACCGCTAGCCGTACCGACCACGGACGTCGGTCCTGCCTCGGTCGCGGTCGTCACCGGACCGGCGTGGCCACCAGGTCGCGACCACCCCCGCGACGAGCACGCCGAGGCCCAGGACGATCACGGTCGCCCACACCGGGTCGGACACCAGGTCGGCCGAACAGCGCGGACAGCCCGCCCCCGGCGCCGGCGGCGACCGGCGTCACACCAGGTCCGCGTCGTGGATGAGCAGCGCGACCTGCACCCGGTTGGTCAGCTCGAGCTTCACCAGCAGCCGGGACACGTGCGCCTTGACCGTGGCCACGCTGAGGTACAGCTGGGCGCCGATCTCGGCGTTGGACAGCCCCCGGCCGACGGCGAGCGCCACGTCCCGCTCGCGGTCGCTGAGCACCGCCAGCTGCGCGCGGGCGCGTTCCCGGCGGTCGTCGACCGCGGGTGCCGTGGTGGTGGCGGTGGCGGTGGCGGTGGCGGTGGCGGTGGCGGTGGCGACGTGGGACATCAGCCGCCGGGTGACGGTGGGGGAGAGCATCGGCTCGCCCGCCGCCACCCGGCGCACGGCGTCCACGATCGCCGCCGGCGGGGTGTCCTTGAGCAGGAAGCCGCTGGCGCCCGCCCGCAGGGCCCGCAGCACCTGGTCGTCGGCGTCGAAGGTGGTCAGCACGATCACCTCGGGGGCGTCCTGCTGGTGCTGGACCCGCTCGGTGGCGGTGAGCCCGTCGACGCCGGGCATCCGGATGTCCATCAGGACGACGTCGGGGGAGGTGCGGGCCACCGCGGCCAGCACCTCCGCGCCGTCGCCCGCCTCGCCGACGAGCGCCAGTCCGTCGGCACCGCCGAGCACCATCGCCAGGGCGGCGCGCACGAGCGGGTCGTCGTCCACGACGAGCACCCGGACGGGGGCGGTCACGCCGGCTGGTCCGCCGGCTGGTGCGCCGGCCAGGGCAGCTCGGCGCGCAGCCGGAACTCCCCGTCGGGCGTCCAGCCGTGCTCCAGGTGCCCGCCGCCCAGGCTGACCCGCTCCAGCAGCCCGACCAGACCGGTGCCGCCGCCGGGCAGCGGGGTGCTGGTCTCCCCGCCGGTGGGCGCGGGGTTGCTCAGCTCCACCACCAACCCGGCGCCCGGACCCCCCTCGACCAGGACGGTGGCGACCGTGCCGGGCGCGTGCTTGCGCACGTTGGTCAGCCCTTCCTGCAGCACCCGGTAGGCGCTGCGGCCGGCGCCGCTGGGAGCGGTGGACAGCTCGGGCACCCGGTACCGGACGCGCACCCGCACGCCGGCGCGGCGGCTCTCCTCGACCAGCGTCGGCACGTCGGCGAGGGTCGGCTGCGGCCGGGTGCCCGGGTCGCCGTCCGCGCTGCTGCGGAGCACGCCGATCACCTCGCGCAGGTCCTCCAGCGCCTGGCGGGCGCTGGCCCGCACCACCCCCGCGGCCTGAGCGACCTCGGCCGGCGGGGCATCGGGGCGGAACTCGAGCGCGCCGGCGTGCATGCTCAGCAGCGACAGCCGGTGGGCGAGGACGTCGTGCATCTCGCGGGCGATCCGGGTGCGCTCGGTGTGCCGGGCCTGCTCGATCCGCAGCAGCTGCTCGTTCTCCGCCCGCACCGCCCGGTCGTGCAGGGACAGCACCAGCTGCCGGCGGGCCCGCTCGAACATGCCCCAGGCGACGACGGCGGCGGTGAGCACGACACCGAGGACGGCGAACACCCAGGCCGGCAGTTCGGGGTCGGGGCGGACGACGACGTACACGGCGAAGGAGGCGAGGCTGACCGCGGTGACCGCGGTGACGGTCGGCCACCGGCGGTGCACGGCCACGGTGAAGAGGCTGAACAGGCAGGCGACCGCGACCATGTCGGAGAACGACGCGACCAGGGACAGGCCGATCGCGACGCCGACCGGCCAGCGCCGCCGCAGCCACAGGGCGGCGCAGCCCAGCGAGCCCAGCACCAGGTCGGCGACCAGCAGGCCGTCCGGCGGCGGGACGGGCTGGCTGAGCGCGCTGCCCACGAGCACCAGCCCGATCAGCACCGAGGCGGTGAAAGCGGTGACGTCGACCGTCCAGTCGCGCAGCGAACGGTGCACCCGGCGACGGCCGGCGGTCGTGCCACCGGTGTCCGGTCCGCGCTCGGGAGGCGCCTCGGGATCGGCCAGCAGCTGGGCCGGCACCAGCGAGGGGTGCTCGACGCCCTCGTTCGTGGCCGACGCCGGGTGGGTGGACACGCTCACCTCCCGGAGGCTACGGACGGGGGAGCGCCGCCGGAACCGACCAAGGTCTACCTCGCTCCCGCCGCCGGCCGGAGCCGACCGGCGATCACCTACTTCCGGCCGATGCGGGGGACAGGCCCGCCGGAGCAGGCTCTGCCCATGATCACGATCGAGCACCTGACGAAGAGGTACGGCGCCCAGGTCGCCGTCTCCGACGTCTCGTTCACCTGCCAGCCGGGCACGGTCACCGGCTTCCTCGGCCCCAACGGTGCCGGCAAGTCGACCACCATGCGGGCGCTGGTCGGCCTGGCCCGGCCGACCAGCGGTACGGCGACGTTCGCCGGCAAGCACTACCGCGAGCTGCCCAACGCCGGCCGCGAGGTGGGGGTGCTGCTCGACGCCGGCGCCCAGCACGCCGGCCGCACCGGCCGCGAGGTCCTCACCCTGTCGGCGATGGTCCTGGGCGTCGGCCGGGAGCGGGTCGACGAGGTGCTCGGCCGGGTGGGCCTCGCCGGCCGCCCGGCGGGCAAGCGGCTGGGCAACTACTCCCTCGGCATGCGCCAGCGGCTCGGGCTGGCGACGGCGCTGCTCGGCGACCCCCAGGTGCTGGTCCTCGACGAGCCGGCCAACGGGCTGGACCCCGAGGGCATCTTCTGGATGCGCGGCCTGCTGCGCGGCTTCGCCGACCGCGGCGGCACGGTGCTGCTCTCCTCGCACCTGTTGCACGAGGTCGAGGCGGTCGCCGACCAGCTGGTGGTGATCTCCGGCGGCCGGATCGTGGCGCAGGGCAGCAAGTCCGAGCTGCTCGCCGGCACCGGCGGCACCCTGGTGCGCGGACCGGACCGGGCCCTGCTGGCCAAGGCGCTGGAGGCGGCCGGCATCGGCATCTCGCCCGGCCCGGACGACGCGCTGGTGGCCGACGCCGAGGCGCTCGCCGTCGGGCAGGCGGTGGCGGCGGCGGGCGTCGTCCTCACCGAGCTGCGGCCGGCCGGGGGAGCGGGGCTGGAGGACCTCTTCCGCTCTCTCACGGGCTCCGGCAGCGGCCAGCAGGTCCAGGAGGTGCTGG
Organism: Modestobacter sp. SYSU DS0511; assembly: GCF_054050755.1. Classification (NCBI taxonomy): domain Bacteria; kingdom Bacillati; phylum Actinomycetota; class Actinomycetes; order Geodermatophilales; family Geodermatophilaceae; genus Modestobacter; species Modestobacter sp. SYSU DS0511. Next base: position 899 of record NZ_JBJGZY010000053.1, on the reverse strand, counting down.
CATGAGCGCCGTGACGCTGGACGCCGAGCGTCCCCGCACCGGGGCCGCGCCCAGCGCGCCGTCCCTGCTCACGCTGCTCCGGGTGGAGCTGCGCAAGTCCTACGACACCCGCGCCGGGCGCTGGCTGCTGATCGTCATCGGGCTGGCCGTGCTCGCCGTCGTCGCGCTGTCGTTGTTCGTCGAGGACACGCCCAAGACGTTCACCGACCACTTCGGCTTCACCCAGCTGCCGATCAGCCTGCTGCTGCCGGTGCTCGGCATCCTGCTGGTCACCAGTGAGTGGTCGCAGCGCACCGCGATGACGACGTTCACCCTGGTGCCGCGTCGGTCCCGGGTGCTCGTCGCGAAGGTGCTCGCCGCCGCCGTGCTGGCCGTGCTGGGCGTGGTCGCCGCGGCGGCCGCCTCCGCGCTCGCGACGGTGCTCACCCCGGTGTTCACCGACCGGGAGATGGACTGGGGCATCAGCGCGGCGCTGGTGGGCCAGGTGCTCGTCGTCCAGGTGGTGACCGTGCTGGCCGGTGTGGCGTTCGGCATGCTGCTGCTCAGCTCTCCGCTGGCGATCGTGCTGTTCTTCGTGCTGCCGACGGTGTTCACCATCCTGGTGAGCCTGGTGTCCGCGCTGGACTGGGTGCGCGACTGGCTGGACCTGTCGACCACCTCGATGCCGCTGTTCGAGGACGGGCTGGACGGGCAGGGCTGGTTGCAGTTCGGCACGTCGGCGGCGCTGTGGGTCGCGCTGCCGATGCTCCTCGGCTGGATCCGCATCCAGCGGAGCGAGATCGCCTGACCCGACGGGGGGGGGGGGGGGGGGGGGGGGGGGGGGGGGGGGGGGGGGGGGGGGGGGGGGGGGGGGGGGGGCGGCGGCGGGGGGGGGGGGGGGTGTTGGGGTGGGGGGGGCG
>NZ_JBJGZY010000052.1:0-26254 GCF_054050755.1 Modestobacter sp. SYSU DS0511 | reverse complement strand
GCGAGTGAGGAGCGGAGCGCGCGCGGAACGGGACCAGAGCGGTCGTCCCGTGACGCGGGCGTGAGCATCGCAGCGAGCGCCAGCGAGTGAGGAGCGGAGCGCGCGCGGAACGGGACCAGAGCGGTCGCCCCGTGACGCGGGCGTGGGCATCGCAGCGACCCGAGGGCACCGCCGCCACCCCCTTCGTCAACCCCCTGACGAGATCTGTGGACAGGCCGCTGACCTGGGGATTCGGGTGGTGTGCTGGACAGCACTGCGCTAATCTCCGTACACACGTTCGAACGGTGCGGGAGGTGTCGGTGCGCGACTCGATGACGCTTGACGCCGAACCGGATGTGCCGGCGCCGAACGTGGTCGCTGAGCTGCCGGCTGAGGGTCTGGGCGAGCTGAGCCTGACGCTGGACGCCGTCGCCACCGAGGACCTGCACGTGCTCACTGATGGTGAGGTGCTGGACCGGACGGCGCTGCTGGTGGCGGCGCGGAACCGCCTGGACGCCGAGCTCACCCGCACGGTGCGGCACGCGAAGCTGACCCAGGCCGCCGAGCACGACGGGCTGAAGAGCATGCGGTCGTGGTTGATCGGGCACCAGCGGCTGGCGGCCGGAGAGGCCGACCGGCTCGCCCGGGCGGGGCGGGTGCTGGAGTACTTCCCGGCGGTGGCCGCGGGGTTCGCGGCTGGGTCGATCACCGCCGCGCAGGTCGAGGTGATCGCCAAGGTGGCCGGCCCGGGTGAGGTTGCCCGCGCACTGGAGCAGGGCATCGATCTCGCCGAGTTCGATCAGACCTGGGCGGTGATCGCCGCCGGTGCGCCACATGAGTCGTTGAAGGTCGCGGTGCAGCTGTTCGAGGCCGCACTGGACCCGGACGGCCCGGAGCCGGACCCCACCGAGGGGCGGCGGCTGAGCATCGCCAAGCACGCCGACGGTTCAGTGACCGGCCGGTTCGACCTGGATGCGGTGGGCGGGGAGAAGCTGCAGGCGGCGGTCGAGTCGATCGTGCAGGCGAACCGCCCGAAGGGTGACACCCGCACCCGGTCCCAGCAGCAGGCTGATGCCCTCGTGCAGTTGTGTGACAACCAGCTCGCCTCGGGTGGCCTGCCGACGTTGCGGACGGTCAAGCCGCACGTGGTGCTGCAGCTGGACCTGGACGACGCAGTCGATCCGGCCACTGGCCCCGGCGCCGCCCAGACCGGGTTCGGTGCCAGCATCTCCGCCGCCCGTGCCCGCTGGCTGGCGTGCGACGGCAGCATCTCCCGGATCGTGATGGGCTCCGACGGGGTGCCGCTGGACCTGGGGCGGGACCACCGGGTGGTCACGCCCGGACTACGGCGGGCGGTCGAGCGCCGGGACAAGGGGTGCGTGTTCACCGGATGCGGCGCCCCGACCTGGTGGTGCGATGTGCACCACCTGATCCACTGGCTGCACGGCGGCGAGACATCGCTGACCAACTCCGCTCTGCTGTGCGAACGGCACCACACGAAGGTGCACCACGGCTTCCGGGTCGAGCGACAACCCGACGGCCGGTGGCGCACCTGGCGCCCCGACGGCACCGAGATCCTCATCGGACCACTGCTCACCTGATGCAAGCAGCACTGCGGCCGGGTCGGTCCTCACCGACCCGCACCGCGCTGCCCGCCGCCAGGACGCACACTGCGGCTGCGAGGATCGCTGCGTGCCCGAGCCGACCACCACCTCACTCGACATCGACGCGCTGGCGGGGCGGACGTTCGACGCCGTCCTGTTCGACATGGACGGCACGCTGATCGACTCGATGAGCGGTGCGTTGGCCGCCTGGGACACCTGGGCACGGGAGCACGACGTCGACCCGGCGGTGCTCAGCGAGCTGGGCATGGGCGGCCGCCCGGCCGTCCAGGTGATCGGGCAGCTGCTGGCCGCCGAGCGGGTCGCCGACGCGCTGGCGCGCATCGAGCACCTGGAGATCGAGGCGGCCGCGGAGGGCATCGCCGTGCTGCCCGGCACCGTCGACGCGCTGACCGCCCTGCCCCCGGAGCGGGTGGCGATCGTGACCTCGTGCACCCGAACCCTGCTCGCCGCCCGACTGTCCGGCTCCGGGCTGCCCCGGCCCCGGGAGGTCGTCACCTTCGACGACGTCCAGCACGGCAAGCCCGCCCCCGACCCGTTCCTGCTCGGCGCCCAGCGGCTCGGGTTCGACCCGGCCCGCTGCCTCGCGGTCGAGGACGCCCCCGCCGGGCTCGCCTCCGCCCGTGCCGCCGGGTGCACCACGCTCGCCGTGGGAGACACCCACCCGCACTCCGAGCTGGACGCCGACGCCCACGCACCCGACCTGGCACACATCCGGTTCACCGTCGACCCGGCCGGGATCTCCGTCTCGCCCGCCTGAGTTCCGGTCCCACCACGGGCGGACGCGCGGCTCACCCCGCAGGACGACGACGACACGCCGTCCGCTGCCTACTGTCGGCAGCATGGACCCCACGGCCCTCGAGCGCCTCGCGGCCTGGCTCCGCCGGCACCCGTTCGCCGTGGACACCGGGCTCGCGACCCTGTTCTTCCTGTTCACCACGGTGCTCGGCGCGGGATACGCGGGCGACGCGGGGCTGATCCTCAGCTTCCTGCTGAGCGTCCCCCTGGCCTGGCGGCGCCGGGCACCGGTGCCGGCGGCCGCCGTCGTGGTGGTCCTCTGCCTGGCCCAGCTGGCGCTCACCTCCGACCTCATCCCCGCGGACTTCGCCGCGCTGGTGATGGTCTACGCACTGGCTGCCTACGCCCCCCGCTGGGCGTCGAAGGCCGGCCTGGCCACCGGCCTGGTCGGTGCGGTGCTCGCCGCCGTCACCTACTACACCGGCCCGTACGACCCGGCGTCCCTGGTCGTCATCTCGGGCGCGCTCGGCGTCTCGGTGGTCGCCGCCTGGGCGCTGGGCGACCTGCGCCGGGCGCGGGTGCTCCGGATCGCCGGCCTGGAGGAGCGCGCCCGGCTGCTGGAGCTGGAGCACCAGCAGGAGATGCGGCTGGCCGCGCAGGCCGAGCGCGCCAGGATCGCCCGGGAGATGCACGACGTCGTCGCGCACTCCCTGTCGGTGGTGATCGCCCAGGCCGACGGCGGGCGGTACGCCGGGCAGGCCGACCCGGCGGCGGCCACCGAGGCGCTGGAGCAGATCTCGGCGACCGGCCGGCAGGCGCTCACCGACATGCGCTCGCTGCTCGGCGTGCTCCGCGAGGGCGACGGGCAGGAGTTCGCCCCGCAGCCCGACATCGCGGCGATCGACCACCTGGTGACCGACGTGGCGGCCAGCGGGCTGGACGTCGACCTGCTGGTCGAGGGCTCCCCGCAGCCGATGCCCGCCGGCGCGCAGCTGGCCGCCTACCGGATCGTGCAGGAGTCGCTGACGAACGTGCTCAAGCACGCCGGCCCGGCCGGCAAGGCGTGGGTACGTCTGCACTGGCGCCCGGACTGCCTGGAGCTGTCCGTGCTGGACGACGGGCGCGGCGCAGCGGCGGCGATCGCCGACTCCGACGGCCAGGGCCAGGGGCTGCTGGGCATGCGTGAGCGCGCCGAGCTGCACGGTGGCCGGCTGACCGCCGGGCCGCGACACGGCGGGGGGTTCGGGGTGCACGCCGTCCTGCCCTACCGTTCGGCCCGATGAGCAGCACATCCGCCGCCGGCCCCATCCGCGTCGTCCTCGTCGACGACCAGCAGCTGGTGCGCGCCGGCTTCCGCATGGTGATCGACTCCCAGCCCGACCTCACGGTGGTGGGCGAGGCCGGCGACGGCGCCGCGGCGGTGGAGCTGCTGCGGTCCACGTCGGCCGACGTCGTCCTGATGGACATCCGCATGCCGGGCACCGACGGGATCGCGGCGACCCAGCAGGTGACCGCCCTCCCCGACCCACCGAAGGTCGTCGTGCTGACCACCTTCGACCTCGACGAGTACGTGATGTCGGCGATCGGTGCCGGGGCCAGCGGCTTCCTGCTGAAGGACGCGCCGCCGGAGGAGATGCTCACCGCGGTCCGCACGGTGCACGCCGGTGACTCGGTGATCGCAGCCAGCTCCACCCGGCGGCTGCTGCAGCACGTCGCCCCCATGCTGCGCGGGGCCGGATCGACCGGCGCCGTCCAGCCGCACGACGACCGGGCGCTGGCCGAGCTGACGCCGCGGGAGAAGGAGGTGCTGGTGCTGATGGCCTACGGCGCCACCAACACCGAGGTCGCCGAGCGGCTGTTCGTCAGCGAGGCGACGGTGAAGACGCACGTGGGCCGGGTGCTGGCCAAGACCGGCAGCCGCGACCGGGTGCAGGCCGTGGTGCTCGCCTACCGCACCGGCCTGGTCGCCCCCGCCGACCTGCTCCGCGACGCCCCGGCCTGAGTCACCCGCCGGGGCACCGGTCGTCGCCGCTGCGCTCCTGCACGGCGCCGACGATCAACCCGCAGGATGACGGTGGGTCCTCCTGCGGGCGCAGCGGCGCGCCCGCAGACACCAGCCCCGGCGGCGACGCGCGGTGACGGGCCGGGACGAGAACGTGGTCACCGTCAACGACCGCGTCCGTCCGGAGGCCCGAAGTGTCCGTCCCCGTCCTGTCCGTCCCCGGCGAGCCGCCGGCTGCCGGCTACACCGCCGCCGCCCGCGCCCGCGGGCTGCGCAAGACCTACGGCGCCGGGGAGACCGCGGTGCACGCGCTCGCCGGCGTCGACGTCGACTTCGAGCGCGGCGCCTTCTCCGCGATCATGGGCCCCTCCGGCTCGGGCAAGTCCACGCTCATGCACTGCCTCGCCGGGCTCGACGCCGCCACCGGTGGCCAGGTCTGGCTGGGCGACACCGAGCTGACCAGCCTGCGCGACGAGCAGCTGACCAAGCTGCGCCGCGAGCGGATCGGCTTCGTCTTCCAGGCGTTCAACCTGCTGCCGGTGCTCGACGCGCAGGAGAACATGCTGCTTCCGATGCAGCTGGCCGGGCAGCGCCCCGACCAGGCCTGGATGGACGACGTCGTCGAGCGACTGGGCCTGCGCGACCGCCTGCACCACCGCCCGTACGAGCTCTCCGGTGGCCAGCAGCAGCGGGTCGCCGTCGCCCGCGCGCTGCTCCCCCGCCCCGACGTCGTCTTCGCCGACGAACCGACCGGCAACCTGGACTCCCGGTCCGGCGCCGAGGTGCTCGACCTGCTGCGCTCCAGCGTGCGGGAGACCGGTCAGACCGTCGTCATGGTCACCCACGACCCGGTGGCCGCCTCCTACGCCGACCGCGTCGTGCTGCTCGCCGACGGCCGGCTGGCCGGCGAGCTGCAGCAGCCCACCGTCGACTCGGTCATCAGCGCGCTCCGCGGGCTGGGGGGCTGACGACGTGCGCACCGGAGCCATGTCCACAGTCACCAGGGCGAGCATCCGCGCCCACGCGGGCCGGCTGGTCGCCTCCACCCTGGCGATCGTCATCGCCGTCGGCTTCGTCGTCGCCACCCTGGTGCTCAACGAGACCACCCGCGCCACCGTGCTGGAGGCGGCTGGCGCCGAGTACGTCGACACCGCCGTCGTCGTCACCACCGAGGACTACGAGGGGCTGGCCGACGCCACCGACCGGGTCGCCGCGGTCGACGGCGTGCAGGCGGTCGACCCCACCTGGGAGACGTCGGCCCAGATCGTCCCCCCGGGCCGCACCGGAGCCCAGTACGCGCAGGTCGAGTCGGTCGCCGGCGAGCCGTCGCTGCGCTGGCAGCACCTGACCTCCGGCGCCCTGCCGGTCCGCCCGGGTGAGATCGCGGTGAGCGAGCGGGTGGGCGCCGAGGTCGGCGACGTCCTGCCGGTCACCGTCTACGACGACGAGGGCACCGCGACGACCGTCGACGCCACCGTCACCGGCGTCGTCGACCTGCGCGGCGACCCGACCGCCGGCCTGTACGGGCGGCTGTGGGCCACCCCGGACCAGACGCAGGCGTGGGGTGCCGTCGAGCCGACGGAGCTGCGGGTCGCCGCCACCACCGGCACCGACCCCGCCGCCCTGGCCGACCGCATCCGCGCCACGCTGACCGACGACGCACTCACCGTCCGCACCGGCACCGAGCAGGCCGAGCACGCCGCCGCGGAGTTCACCGGCGACGCGGAGGTGCTCACCACCGTCCTGCTCGTCTTCGGCACCGTGGCCGTGCTGGTGGCCGGGCTGGTCATCGCCAACACCTTCGCCGTGCTGCTGGCCCAGCGGACCCGCGACCTGGCGCTGCTGCGCTGCGTCGGTGCGACCTCGCGGCAGATCCGCCGCAGCGTGCTCGGTGAGGCCGCCGTCACCGGGCTGGCCGCCTCGGCGCTCGGGGTGCTCGCCGGGATCGGGCTGGCCGCGCTGGTCTCCGCGATCGCCGGTTCCACCGACTCGCCCATCCCGCTGTCGGGGGTCTCGGTGCCGCTGTACGCGGTGCTCGCCGGCCTCGCCGTCGGCACCCTCACCACCCTGCTGGCCGCCATCGCCCCCGCGCGGGCGGCCACCCGGGTGGCGCCGCTGGCCGCGCTGCGGCCCACCGACCCGGCGCCGCTGCGCTCCCGCGGCGGGGTGCTGCGCCTGGTCCTCGGGCTGCTCCTGGTCGTGCCGGGCGTGGCGCTCATGGTCTACGGCGTCGGCGCCGCGGAGATCCTGATCACGCTGCCCGGTGGGGTGCTCAGCGCGCTCGGCGGGCTGCTGCTGGCCCAGCGGGCGGTGCCGCCGGTGGTCGCGGCGGCCGGCCGGCTGCTCGGCCGCGCCGGCGGGCTGCCCGGCCGGCTCGCCGCCGGCAACGCCTCCCGCAACCCGCGCCGGACGGCGGCCACCGCCACCGCGCTGATCATCGGCGTCACGCTCACCACGGCGATGGTGGTCGGCGCCTCGTCCACCCGGGCGACGGCGCAGGCGGGCCTGGCAGCGGCCTACCCCACCGACGTGATCGTCCAGGGTGGCGGCACCGAGCTGCCCGCGTCGCTGTCGGGGCAGCTGGAGTCGGTGGACGGCGTGGTCGCCACGACCACCCTGGCCGGGGGCACGGTCACCGGCCCGGACGGCTGGGAGACCTGGGCCCTCGGGGTCGACCCCGAGCAGGCGCTGCCGGTGCTGCGTTCCACCGCGGACACGACGCTGCCCGCCCTGGGTGAGGTCGCCCTGTCCCGCTGGACCCGGGAGAGCTGGGGCACGGGGGTGGGCGACCGCGTGACCCTGACCGCCGGCGACCGGTCGCGGGAGCTGGCGGTGGTGGCCGGCGACGGCGACGCCCCGCTGCTCAACGATGCAGACCTGCGCGCCCTGGTGCCGGACGCCGTCCAGGACACCGTCTGGCTGCGGCTGGCCGACGACGCGGACCAGACCGCGGCCATCGACGACGTGACCGACCTGGCCGGTGCCGTCGTCCCCACCGCGTGGGTCACCGGCCTGGCCAGCGAGCGGGCGGCGATCGACCAGGTGGTCGACGTGCTGCTGCTGGTCGTCACCGGGCTGCTCGGGGTCGCCGTGCTCATCGCGCTGATCGGCGTGGGCAACACCCTCGCCCTCTCGGTGGTCGAGCGGCGCCAGGAGAGCGGGCTGCTGCGGGCCCTGGGCCTCACCCGCCGCCAGCTGCGCGCCCTGCTGGCCTGGGAGGCGGTGCTCGTCGCCGGGGTGGCCGCGGTGATCGGGGTGCTGGTCGGTGGCGCCTACGGCGCGGCCGGCGCGGCCTCGGCGCTCGGCGAGGTGGGCGAGGTCGTGGTCAGCGTGCCGTGGCTGCAGGTGGCGGCGATCGTCGTCGTCGCCACGGTGGCCGGGCTGCTCGCCTCGGTCCTCCCCGCCCGGCGCGCGGCGAAGACCCCGCCGGTGGCCGCGATCGCCGGCTGATGAAGGACCTCCTCCTCCCACCCCCTCGCACGCTCGGGGGGCGGGGGGGTGGGAGGAGGCCACCCGGGCCCCGTCCACTCCGGGGGCGGGGCCCGGGGGTCGGCTGCGCCACCTTTCCGGGCAGCACACAGCCGAGTCGGGGATGCTGGAGGGCGTGCCCGTTTCCCGCCGCGCCGCTTCCCTCACCGCCGCCGCTGCCCTCGCCGGTGGCGTGACCTGGCTGGCCCGGGCCGCCTGGGGCCTGCCGACGGCGCTCGGCGCGAGCCAGCGCCGGCTCCGCCCGATCGTGACCGGCTCCCCGCAGTACGCCGACGGGAAGTTCCACAACAGCATGCCGACCCCCGCGCTGGAGCCGGCCAACGCCCGCAACGGCCTGCTCCGCCAGTGGCACGAGGACCGGCACAAGGGCCTGCCCGGCGCGCCGATCCCGCTGGCCACGCCGGAGGTGCCCGAGGAGGCCGGCGACCTCGCGGTCACCTGGTACGGCCACTCGAGCGCACTGCTGGAGATCGACGGCCGGCGGGTGCTGCTCGACCCGGTCTGGGGCGAGCGGGTCTCGCCGTCCCCGGTGTTCGGACCGGCCCGGCTGCACCCGGCGCCGGCGCCGATCGCCAGCCTGCCCGCGGTCGACGCGATCCTGATCAGCCACGACCACTACGACCACCTCGACCTGCCCTCGGTGCGCGCGCTCGTGCGCACCCAGTCCGCGCCCTTCGTCGTCCCGCTGGGCATCGGTGCCCACCTGCGCCGCTGGGGCGTGCCCGAGGACCGGGTGGTGGAGCTGGACTGGGACCAGGCGACGACGGTCGCCGGGCTGACCCTCACGTGCACCGAGGCCCGGCACTTCTCCGGCCGCTTCTTCGCCCGGGACACCACGCTGTGGTCTTCCTGGGTGGTCACCGGGCCGCAGCGACGGGTCTTCTTCGGCGGCGACACCGGCTACACCCCGGCCTTCGCCGGCATCGGCGCCCGGCTGGGCCCCTTCGACCTCACCTTGCAGCCGATCGGCGCCTACAACGACGCCTGGCACGCCATCCACATGGACCCGGAGGAGGCGGTCCGGGCCCACGGCGACCTGGGCGGCCGGGTGCTGCTGCCCATCCACTGGGCGACCTTCAACCTGGCCTTCCACCGCTGGGCCGAGCCGGTGCAACGCCTGCTGGCCGCGGCCGGCGAGCGCGACGTGCAGGTCGTCGTCCCGCGGCCCGGCGAGCGGGTCGACGTGCTCGCCCCGCCCCCGCCGACCGACTGGTGGAGCGCGGTCGGCTCGGCCGACACCGAGTCCGGCCCGGAGAGCGGGCTGGTCGGCACGGTGGCCGCGCGGGCGCGGCGGGGACGGCTCAGCTCCCGCCGGTGAGCCGGGCGAGGACCGCGGGGAGCCCCGTCAGGTCCTCGACCTCGTGCTCCGGCTGCGGGCCCGCCGGGTCGACCCGGTGCCCGGGGCGGGCCACCCGGACGACGGCCAGCCCGGCCTCCAGGGCGCCGCGGGTGTCCCGGGCGGAGGCGGGCACGTGCACCTCGACGCCGGCGGCGGCCGCCCGCCGGTAGATCTCCGGGTGCGGCTTGTAGGCGCTGAGCCGCTCGCTGGTGAGCACGGCGTCGTCGGCGACGAGCGCGGCGGCCCGGGTGCGGCGGAACAGCACGTCGTCCACGTTGGAGAGCACCCCGACCGTGTGCCGCTCGGCCACCAGCGGCAGCGCCCGGCCGACGTCGGGCCACAGCGGCCAGTCCGGCAGCGAGTCGAGCAGGGCGAGGACGTCGGTCGTCGGGTCGGCGTCCAGCCCGCGCGCGGCGTAGGTGGCGGCCAGCGCCCGGCGGCAGTGCTCGGCGAAGGGCACCCACTCGGCGGTGTCGGCCTGCGACGCCTTGTTCCGGGCGTCCCAGTCGTCGTAGAGGTCGCCGCCGTCGACGTCCCAGCCGTGGCCGGTGGCGAGCGCGGCTAACGCCGCCGACCCACCGGTCCGGGAGTCGATCAGCGCACTGAACAGGTCGAACGTCACCAGCACAGCGTCAGTATGGCCCCGTTGCAGGGTCCCGCCGCGAGCCTGCGAGTGGCGGGGGGGGCAACGGGGCCCTTCGTCAGCGCAGCAGCTTGGACATCCGCCGGTCCGCCAGCGGCTTGCCACCGGTCTGGCAGGTGGGGCAGTACTGCAGCGAGGTGTCGGCGAAGGAGACCTCGCGGACGGCGTCCCCGCACACCGGGCAGGGCAGCCCGGTGCGGGCGTGCACCTGCAGCCCGGCCCGCTTCTCCCCCTTCATGGTGGCCGCGCGCTGCCCGAGCTGGCGGTCCAGGGCGCCGGTGAGCACCTCCCGCAGCGCGGCGTGCAGCCGGAGGAGTTCGTCGTCGGTCAGCTTGTCGGCCATCTTGAACGGGGAGAGCCGGGCGGCGTGCAGGATCTCGTCGGAGTAGGCGTTGCCGACGCCGGCGAGCACCGTCTGGTCGGTGAGCGTGCCCTTGAGCTGCGCGTGCTTGCCGGCCAGCAGCGCGCCGAGCTGCTCGGTGTCCAGCGCGAGGGCGTCCGGGCCGAGGCGGGCGATCCCGGGCACCTCGGCCGGCGAGCGGACGACGTACACCGCCAGGCCCTTGCGGGTGCCCTGCTCGGTGAGGTCGAAGCCGTTCCCGTCATCGAGGTGGGTCCGCAGCGCGAGCGGCCCCTTGCCCGGCTTGGGCGGGGCGGTCGGCAGCCCTTCCCGCCAGTGCAGCCAGCCGGCCCGGGCCAGGTGCACCACCAGGTGCAGCCCGGAGACGTCGAGGTCGAGGAACTTGCCGTGCCGCGCGGCGCCGGTGACCTCGAGCCCGGCCAGCGAGGACAGCGGCGGGTCGAAGGTCTTGATCGCCTGGACCGCCGCGAGGTCGATGCGCGTCACGGTCCGGCCGACGGCGTTCTCCCGCAGGAACGCGGCCAGCGCCTCCACCTCGGGCAACTCGGGCACCCGCCCATGATCTCCAGCGGCGCCACCCCCGGCACCCCCTGTTCCGCCGAAATGGCCATTTCGGCGGAGTCTGGCGCCGCCTTGATGGCCATTTCGGCGGGGGTCAGGGTCAGGGGACTGCGGCGGCCATCCGCTCGACGATCGTGCGGAGCACCGGCCGCGGCGTGGCCAGGGTGAGCCGCACGTGCCCCGCGCCCGCCGTGCCGCACTCGGTGCCGTCGATCAGCGCCACCCCGGCCTCGCGGCGGAAGAACTCTCCCAGCGGCTCCCCGACCCGCAGCTCCCGGCAGTCCAGCCAGGCCAGGTACGTGCCCTCCGGCGGGGTGTACCGCACCTGCGGCAGGTGCTCGGCGAGCAGCTCGCCCAGCAGCCGGCGGTTGCCGTCGAGGTAGCCGAGGACGCCGTCCAGCCAGGGCCCGCCCGCGCGATAGGCAACCGTGTTCGCGATCGCGCCGGGGGTGGAGCAGCCGTGCTCGGGCCGCTCCCCCACCTCGGCCCAGTGCGCGGCGTCGGCGTCGTTGGAGAGCACCAGTTGCGCGCACTTGAGGCCGGGCAGGTTCCAGGCCTTGGACGCCGACGTCGCGGTCACCGTGTGCGCAGCGGTGAGCGGCGACAGCGACGCGTAGGGCCGGTGCACCTGCCCCGGGTACACCAGCGGCGCGTGGATCTCGTCGGCGAACACCCGCGCCCCGCGCCGCGCCACCACCTCGGCCAGGTCGAGCTGCTCGGCCTCGGTGAACACCCGGCCGAGCGGGTTGTGCGGGTTGACGTGCACGAACAGCCCACCACCGGCCAGCGCCCGGTCGATGCCGGCCAGGTCGTAGGTCGGCCGGCCGTCGGCGCCGGGCACCATCGGCACCTGCACGACCTCGCGCCCGCACTCCCCGGGCACCCGCAGGAACGGCATGTAGGCCGGGGTGGGCAGCACCACCGGCGCGCCGGGCGGGGTGAAGTGGTCGATCGCGGCGGTGAGCCCCGCGACGACGTCGGCCAGCGGCGCCACCCGGTCGGCCGGCACCGTCCAGCCGTACCGCTCGGCCTGCCACCGGGCGCAGGCCGCGGCCAGGTCCTGCTGGACGGCGGCCGGCAGGTACCCGAACGCCGCGGCGTCGACCGCCTCGTGCAGCGCCCGGGTCACCACCGGCGCGGTGCCGAAGTCCATCTCGGCGACGAACGCGCCGATCGCGGTCCCGTACTTCGTCCACTTCAGGCTGCCGGCGGCACGCAGCGAGTCCTCGCTCAGCGCGTCGAAGGAGGCCGCGTCGAAGGAACCAGCGTCGAAGGAACCGGCGTCGGAGGAGACAGCGAGGTCGTCGGTCACCGGGCCAGTCTCACCCCGGGCCCGCGCGGAGCCGGGGCGGGGCGAGGTCCAGGGGGCGGCCGGCCGCGGCGTCGTCGGCGAGCCGGCTGCCCCAGGCCGCCAGACCGGCGTCGTCCACCCCGTGCCGGCGCGCGGCCACCCCGGCGGTGGACAGCGAGCGCACCCCCCGACCGAGCAGCGCGGCCGCGCCGGCGGCGTTGCCCCGGGCGGCGTGGGTCAGCCCGACGGCCAGCTGGGCCAGCCCGCGCCACAGGTCGCGCTCGTCGTCCGGGCCGGACTTCCAGGCGTCCTCCAGCACCTCGTGGGCGTGGAAGGGGCGGCCGGCGTCCAGCAGCTGCTGGGCCTCGGCCAGCGACTCCGCCGGCTCCCGGACGACGCCCTCGGGAGCCCGCGGCTCCCCGACCGCGCCGTGGGGCAGCGGCCGGCCGAGGGCGTCCCGGGGCCGGGCGTTGCGCGCCCGGCCCGCCGCGTCGCGGTCCCGGCCGGTGCTCATCGCAGGACGGTGGTCAGCCGGACCCGCACGCCCTCGTCGGTGGGGGTGATGTCGACGTGGTCGCACAGCTGCCGGGCCAGCCACAGCCCCATGCCGCCGAGGGAGAGGTCGTCGCCGTGCGCCGGCCCGTAGCCGATGAACGGGTCCTGCAGCCCGGCGCCGCGGTCGGTGACGGTGCACACCAGGCGGTCGGCGTCGATCCACAGCCGCAGGTCGACCGGCGGGCGCCCGTGCCGCAGCGCGTTGGTGGTCATCTCGTCGACGGCGAGCAGGAAGTCCTCCAGCGCCGGCGCCGACCCCCGCGGCAGGCCGACCGCGGCGGCGCGGGCGGCCAGGTCGCGACGCAGTCCACGCAGGTCGCGCACGCCGTCGGCGCGAACCAGCGGCTCGGTCCGCTCCAGCGGCTCGGGCGGGATCGGCAGCGCGGTCAGGTACTCGGCGGGGTCGACGTGGTCGGGGTTGGGCCGGAGCTCGCCGTCGACGACGACGAACGGGTGGGTCGCGACGGCGGCGACCACGAGCGGCTCGGGCACCCGCCGGGTGTCGACCAGGCAAAGCACGACCAGCGCGTCCTCGCCCAGCTCGGCGGCCTCGGTCAGCGAGTGGTCGAGCACCGCGTCGTAGCGCTGCCACTCCCGCCAGGTGTCCGGGTCGGGACCGGGCCGCGGCTCGAGCACCACCCGGACGACGCCGCCGTCGCCGCGGTGCTGCTCACCGAGCCGGCGGACGGCGGTGATGGCCGCGGCCGGCCCGTTCCCGTACACGTCGGCCCAGGCGGCCCAGGTGATCCCCGGCCGGTCGCCGAGCCGCTCCCGCAGCAGCGCCGCGGTGGGGTCGGTGCTGACCACCACGACCGGCTGCCCGGCCGCCAGCCCGGCGTCGACGAAGGCGACCGCACCGTCGACCAGCTGGGCATCGGAGGAGGCGACGAGCGCACGGTGCACCCCGGGCCCTGCTGCCTCGTCCATGCGTGCGGTTCTCCGTCCTGCCGATCGTCTGCCACCCCGTGTATCGGCAGCGTGTCCCCGGGCTCCCTACCCGGCCGCGACGCAGCCAGTCCTCGGTCCGGCCACGCCCCCCGGACGGGTGGCCCGGGGGGCACCGTCCCCCGGGACGCCACCCCCGGAGCGGGTTGCGGATGGGAGTCGTCCGTGCAAGATGGACCACGAGGACGGCGCCATCCCGGTGACCCGCCCCCGCAAAGACCCGCGGTCGCCAGCGACCGGTCCGGACCTGGAGGGGGTGGCCGTGGCCGCACCAGCACAGCCGGCTCCACCACGAGCGTCCGCGGCGCCGCACAGCGGGTACGCGCTCGACGCCGACGCTGCGCGGGCCCGCATCGCCGGTACCGCCCTGCGGGCCTCCCCTCCCGGCCGGGTCGGACTGGAGCTGGAGGCCCACGCCGTCGACCTGGCCGAGCCGGCCCGCCGGGTGCCCTGGGCGCGGGTGCGCCGCGCCGTCGCGGACCTGCCCCCGCTGCCCGGCGCCAGCCTGGTCACCCTCGAACCGGGCGGCCAGGTCGAGCTGTCCGGTCCGCCGCTCCCGGACGTCTCCGCCGCGATCGGCGCGCTGCGCCGCGACCACGCGGTCGTCCGGGCGGGCCTGCGCCGGGCCGGGCTCGGGCTGGCGGCGCTGGGCGCCGATCCCTGCCGGCCGCCCGGGCGGGTGTCCCCGGGGCCCCGCTACGTCGCGATGGCCGAGCACTTCGGCGCCGTCGGGTGCGGCCGGGCCGGCCTGGCGATGATGACGGCGACCGCCTCGCTGCAGGTCAACCTGGAGGCCGGGCCGGAACGGGGATGGGCCGACCGGGTGCGGTTGGCGCACGCGCTCGGTCCGGTGCTGGTGGCGGTCTCGGCGTGCTCGCCGCTGCTGGCCGGGCGGGAGACCGGATGGCGCTCCAGCCGGCAGCAGGTCTGGGGCGACCTCGACCAGGCGCGCTGCGGTCCGCTGCTGGGCCGCACCGACCCGTCGGCCGAGTGGGCCGCGTACGCGATGGCCGCGCCGGTCATGCTGGTCCGGAACGCCGGCGGCGGGGCGGTTCCGGTGCGCGCCCGGGTGCCGTTCGCCGACTGGCTGGCCGGCGCGCCGCTCGACCGCCGGGCCCCGACGGCCGATGACCTCGACTACCACCTGACCACGCTGTTCCCGCCGGTCCGGCTGCGCGGGTTCCTCGAGATCCGCTACCTGGACGCCGCCCCGGCCCGCTGGTGGCCGGCGCTGGCCGCGGTGACCGCGGTCCTGCTGGACGACCCGGTCGCCGCCGCCACGGCCGCCGCCGCGACCGAGCCGGTGGCCGGTGCCTGGACCCGGGCGGCCCGGCTCGGGCTGGCCGATCCCGCGTTGCACCGCGCCGCCCGGGCCTGCCTGGCCGCCGCGGCCGGGCGGGCCCCGATCGACCTGCGCCGCGAGGTGGAGGCGCTGGCCGGCCTCGTCGACGAGCACGGCTCCCCCGGCGACGCCCTGCTGTCCACCGCCCGAGCCCGCGGCCCGGCGACCGCGCTCCGGGCGGCCGCCGACGACACCTCCGAGGAGGAGACGTGACCGACCTGCGCGAGCAGCTGGCCCGGGAGCTCACCGCCGCCCGGGACCGCACCCTGCACCTGACCGACCTCGACGAGCCGGAGCTGCTGCGTCAGCACTCCCCGCTGATGAGCCCGCTGGTCTGGGACCTCGCCCACGTCGGCCAGCAGGAGGACCTGTGGCTGCTGCGCGGCGGCGACGCCGCGTGCCGCGGCGTGCTGCCGCCCGACGTCGAGCAGCTCTACGACGCGTTCACCCACCCGCGGGCGACCCGGGACCGGCTGCCGCTGCTGCCGCCGGTGGAGGCCCGCGCCTTCTGCCGGGAGGTCCGCGGGCGGGTGCTGGACCGGCTCGACCGGTTCACCGCCGAGGACGACCCGTTCGACGTGGCGATGGTGGTCAGCCACGAGCAGCAGCACGACGAGACCATGCTGCAGACGCTGCAGCTGCGCACCGGCCCGGCGGCGCTCGGCCCGGGCACCCCGCTGCCACCGGGCCGACCGGGCCTGGCCGGGACGACGGTGCTGGTGCCCGGCGGGGAGTTCATCCTGGGGGTGGACGGCGCCGATGAGCCGTTCTCGCTGGACAACGAGCGGCCCGCGCACCCGGTCGAGGTCCCGGCCTTCCGGATCGGGCGGGTGCCGGTGACCAACGCCGAGTTCGCCGCGTTCGTCGCCGACGGCGGGTACGAGCAGCCGCGCTGGTGGTCGGCCCGCGGCTGGGCGCACCGGTGCGCGGCCGGGCTGAGCGCACCGCAGTTCTGGGGGCGCGGCGGCACCCGCACCCGGTTCGGGCTGGTCGAGGAGGTGCCCGCGGACGAACCGGTCCAGCACGTCACCTTCTTCGAGGCGGAGGCCTACGCCGCCTGGGCCGGCGGCCGGCTGCCGACGGAGGTGGAGTGGGAGAAGGCCGCGGTCTGGGACCCGGTGCGCCACCGGCGCCGCCGCTTCCCGTGGGGCGACACCGACCCCGCCCCGGGGCTGGCCAACCTCGGCGGGCAGGCGCTGCGCCCGGCGCCGGTGGGGGCCTACCCCTCCGGCGCCTCGGCCTACGGAGCGGAGCAGCTGATGGGCGACGTGTGGGAGTGGACCTCCTCGGACTTCGCCCCGTGGCCCGGCTTCACCCCGATGCTGTACGCCGACTACTCGGCCCCGTTCTTCGGCGGCGACTACAAGGTGCTCCGCGGGGGCTCCTGGGCCGTGGGCCCCTCGGTCGTGCGGCCGAGCTTCCGCAACTGGGACCACCCGGTGCGGCGTCAGGTGTTCAGCGGGTTCCGGCTGGCCTTCGACGCATGACCGGAGCCGCCTGATGTGCCGTCACCTCGCCTGGCTGGGTCGTCCGCGGACGCTGGCGTCGCTCACGCTGGAGCCGCCGTCGTCGCTGCTGGTGCAGTCCTACGCCCCACGCCGGCAGCGGTACGGCACGGTCAACGCCGACGGCTGGGGCGTGGGCTTCTGGGCGCCGGGCCGGGTCGAGCCGGCCCGCTGGCGTTCGGCCCGCCCCCTGTGGGGCGACGCCTCGTTCGCCTCGGTCGCCCCGGCCGTCTCCGCCGGCTGCGTGCTGGCCGCCGTCCGGTCCGCGACGGTGGGCATGCCGATCGAGGAGAGCGCGGTCGCGCCGTTCACCGACGGCCGGTGGCTGCTGTCGCACAACGGCCGGGTCGACCGCGCCGTGCTGCCGCCCACGACCGACGCCGAGTCCACCGTGGACAGCGCGCTGCTGGCCGCGCTGGTGTTCCGCCGGGGTCTGGCCGCCCTCGCCGACACCGTCCGCGAGGTCGGCGCCGCCGACCCCGGCGCCCGGCTGAACCTGCTCGCCGCCGACGGCGCCCGGCTGCTGGCCACCACCTGGGGCGACACCCTCTCGGTCCTGGTCACCGACGAGGGGACGGCCCTGGCCAGCGAACCCTGGGACGACGACCCCCGGTGGGCGTGCGTCCCCGACCGGACCCTCGTCGAGGTCACCCCCGACGGCCTCACGCTCACCCCGCTGGACGGATCGGAGCCCGCCCCGTGCCCTTCTCGCTGACCGACCACCTCGGCCCGGTCGACACCGGCGCCGCGCTGCGCGCCGACGCGCTGGCCGGCCTCACCTCGACGCCGAGGACGTTGCCGCCGCGGTGGTTCTACGACGAGCGCGGCAGCGAGCTGTTCGACGAGATCACCCGGCTGCCCGAGTACTACCCGACCCGCACCGAACGGGCGCTGCTGGCGGACCACGCCGGGGAGATCGCCACGGCCACCGGCGCCGACACGCTGGTCGAGCTGGGCAGCGGGACGTCGGAGAAGACCCGGCTGCTGCTCGACGCCCTGGCTCGGGCGGGCACCCTGCGCCGGTTCGTGCCGGTCGACGTCGACCCGTCGGTGCTGCGGGCGGCCGGCACGGCGCTGGCCGCCGAACGCCCGGGGCTGGCCGTCGACGCCGTCGTCGCCGACTTCACCACCGGCCTGGCCGAGCTGCCGCGGGAGGGCCGCCGGCTGGTCGCGTTCCTCGGCTCCACCATCGGCAACCTGGAGCCGGCCGACCGCGCCGCCTTCCTGCGCGCGCTCGCCGCCACCCTGCAGCCCGGCGACGCCTTCCTGCTCGGCACCGACCTGGTCAAGGACCCCGACCGGCTGGTGCGCGCCTACGATGACGCGGCCGGGGTCACCGCCGCGTTCAACCGCAACGTGCTGGCTGTGCTCGACCGCGAGCTCGAGGCCGACTTCGACCTCGACGCGTTCGCCCATGTCGCGGTCTGGGACGCCGAGCGGGAGTGGATCGAGATGCGGCTGCGCTCGGTGCGGGACCAGGTGGTGCGCGTGGCCGCCCTCGACCTGGAGGTGCCCTTCGTCGCCGGGGAGGAGCTGCGCACCGAGATCTCGGCGAAGTTCCGCCGCGAGCGGGTGGAGTCCGAGCTCGACGCCGCGGGCCTGCAGGTCACGCACTGGTGGACCGACCCCGCCGGCGACTTCGCCCTCTCCCTCTCCACCCCCGCCTGACCCGGTCCGCCCTGCTCCTCCCGCGGATGCGTGCGCCGCCGGCTCCCGTCGGGGAGTGGCCTTGCGGTGGACCGGTCGCCCGCGGACCCCGCTGACCTAGCGTCGTGCGGGTGAGCGACCACCCCTCCCGCCTCCCCCACGACGACCTGCCCCACGAGGACCTGGGCGACTCCTGGCGGGCGGCCCGCCCCCGCGCGGCCGGCACCCACCTGGACACCGCGGCGTGCAGCCGGCAGAGCACCGCGGTCCTGGACGCGGTGGCGCGGCACGCCCGGCACGAGGCGGAGCTCGGCGGCTACGTCGCCGAGGCCGCCGCCGAGGGGCTGCTGCAGCAGGGCCGGTCGGTCATCGGCGGGCTGGTCGGGATGGCCGCCGCCGACGTCGCCTTCACCACCAGCGCGCAGGACTCGCTGCGCACGCTGCTCGCCGGGTGGCGGCTGCCCGCCGGCAGCACGGTCGCACTGCTCCCCAACGAGTACTGGCACAACGTCACCGCGTTCACCGCGGCCGGCCTCACCCCGGTGCTGCTGCCCACCGACGACCTGGGCCGGGCCGACGTCGAGGGGGTCGAGCGGGCGCTCCGCGCGGACCCACCCGCGCTGGTGCACCTCACCGTCGTGGCCAGCCACCGGGGCGTCGTCCAGCCGGCCCGGGAGATCGCGGCGGTCTGCCGGGCCCTCGGCGTCCCGCTGGTGCTCGACCTGGCGCAGGCGCTGGGCCAGGTCGACTGCGACCTGCCCGCCGAGGTCGCGTACGGCACCTCGCGCAAGTGGCTGGCCGGCCCCCGGGGCGTCGGGTTCCTGGCGGTGCGGCCGTCGATCACCGCGCGGATGACCCCGCAGACCGACCCGGGGCTGTACGACGACGACGGCGCGGGCGTCGACCACGCCCGCTGGTACGAGGCCCGGGAGGCGCACATCGCCGGCCGGGTCGGGCTGGTGCTGGCCGTCGGGGAGCACCTCGCCGCCGGGCCGGACCGGGTGCGGGCCCGGCTGGCCGCGCTGGGCCGCGCCACCCGCGAGCTGCTGGACGGGTGCGGCGGCTGGGCGGTGGTCGAGCCACGCGAGGAGCCGACGGCGATCACCACCCTGCGCCCACCGGCCGGTGCCGACGTCCGCGGGACCGTGCAGCGGCTGCGGGTCGAGCACGGCGTCGTCGTCACCGCCGTCGGCCGGGAGCGGGCCCGGGCGGAGCTGAGCGGCCCGGTGCTGCGGGTGTCACCGCACCTGGACGCGGCACCGGCGGACCTGGAGGTGCTGGCCCGCGCGCTGGCCGGCTGAACCCGGATCCGGGGGCGCTGCATCCAGGACCGGGGGTGGTCCGGAAGAACCGGGTGACAGTCCACTCCACCGGAAGGAACGTCACCGTGAACATCTCCCGCCCGAGCGCCCTGCCCGCCGGCGCCACCGGCGCGTTCGCCCTGCTCTTCGCGGCCACCCCCGCGCTCGCCGACTCGCACACCGCGACCGTCTCGGTGCTGCACGGCGTCCCGGACACCCCGGTCGACGTCTACGCCGACGGCGAGCGGCTGATCGACGACATCGAGCCGGGCTCCCTCGCCGGGCCGCTCATGCTGCCCGGCGGGGAGTACGACCTCGAGCTCTACCCGGCCGACGCCGCGGACGCGTCCGGCGACCCGCTGCTGTCGGCCATGGACGTGGCGGTCCCGGCCGGCGCGAACGCCACCGTCGTCGCGCACCTCACCGAGGCCGGCGCGCCCGCGCTGACCCCGTTCGTCAACGACACCTCCGCGGTGCCCGCGGGCGAGGGCCGGCTCACCGTGCGCCACGTGGCCGCTGCGCCCGCGGTCGACGTCCGGGCGGGTGGGGAGCTGGTCGTCGACGGGCTGACCAACCCGGACGAGGAGTCCCTGACCGTCCCCGGCGGTACCGTGAGCGCCGACGTGGTGGTCGCCGGCACGGACACCGTGGCGATCGGCCCGACCGACCTGACCCTGGCCGAGGGCACGAACACGGTCGTCTACGCGTGGGGCAGCGAGGAGGCCGGCTACGAGCTCGCGGGGCAGACCGCTCTACGGTCGGACCGTGCGGTCCGCCGCTCCCCAGGAGCCCCTCGACCCGGACGATGACGTCGCCCGACGGTTCCGCGCGGGCGATGAGCAGGCCCTGGCGGTGGCCTACGACCGCTGGGCCGGCACCGTGCACGGCATGGCGGTGCGGGCGTTCGGTCCCGGGCCGGACGCCGAGGACGTCACCCAGCAGGTCTTCATCAGCGCCTGGACCGGCCGGGCCGGCTACTCGCCGGACCAGGGACCGTTGCCGGCCTGGCTGGTCGGCGTCTGCCGGCACAAGATCGCCAACACCTGGGCGCGCCGGGAACGGCAGCGCCGCTCGACCGAGGCCGCCGTCGTCGACGCGCAGCGCCGGCCGGCAAGCGGCACGGCCGACGGGCTGGACGCCGCGGTCGCCGACCGGGTGCTGCTGCTCGGCGAGTTGGACCGGATCGGGCAGCCGCAGCGGACCATCATCGAGCTGGCGTTCTTCGCCGACCTCACCCACGCCCAGATCGCCGACCGCACCGGTCTGCCCCTGGGCACCGTCAAGAGCCACATCCGGCGCACCCTGGAGCGCCTGCGCAACCGCTTGGAGGTGGACGGTGCCGCACTGCACCCCTGAGCAGCTGGCGCTCGCCGCCCTCCGTGAGCCGCTGCCCCCCGAGGACGCCACCCACCTGGCCGGCTGCGCCGAGTGCCGGGCCGAGGTCGCCTCGCTGCAGCGCAGCGTCGACGTCCTCGCCGTCCCCGAGCTCGCCGCGCCCGGCGAGCCGCTGCAGCCGCCGCCCGGCGTGTGGGCGGCCATCGCCGCCGCGACCGGCGTGGCGGCGGCTCCCGCGTCCGCGTCGCCCCCGAACCACGTCCAGTCACTGGCGGACGGCGAGGACGAGGGCGAGGACGACGGCGAGGACGAGGGCGACGTCGTGCCGTTGAGCCCGCGGCGGGCACCGGCCCGGCGCTGGCTGGCCGTCGCGGCGGCCCTGCTGGTCGGCGGGGTGGTCGGGGCCGGCACCGTGGCGGTCCTCCAGGACGACCGCGGGACCGTGGTGGCCCAGGCCGGTCTGGACCCGCTGGACGGTGAGGAGGCGTCGGGCCGGGCCGAGGTGCGCGAGGCCGCCGGGCGCCGCTCGCTGCGGATCGACCTGGCCGCGCCGGCGCTGACCGACGGCTACTACGAGGTGTGGCTGCTGCGGCCGGACGTCTCGGGCATGGTGCAGCTCGGCACGGTCACCGACGGCGCGACGTCCCTGCCGCTGCCCGACGGGGTCGACCTGGGCGAGTACCCGGTGGTCGACGTCTCGGTCGAGCCGCTGGACGGCGACCCGACCCACTCCGGCGTCTCCGTCGCCCGGGGTGAGCTGAGCCGCTGACGGCCGCGGCACGGGGTTCCGGCGCTGCCGGGACCCCGTGCCGGGCGGAGCGTCAGACGACGAACTGCGCGACCCGGCTCTCCAGGTCCGCGGCCCGGCCGGCCAGCTGGTCGGCGATGCTGCGGGTGGCCTCGACGCGCTCGGCGCTGGTCTCGGCCGAACCGGTGACCGCCTCCGCGCCGGAGGCGATGTCCCGGCTTCCCTCGGCTGCGACGCCGATGTTCCGGTCGATCTCCGCTGCTGCGGCGGTCTGCTGCTCCACCGCCGCGGCGATGGTCGCCTGCAGCTCGTTGATCTGCCCGACGGTCTCCCCGATCTGGGCGATCGCCTGCACCGCCTGACCGGAGTCGGCCTGGATCGCCTGAATCCGCATCGAGACGTCCTCGGTGGCCTTCGCGGTCTCCTGGGCCAGCTCCTTGACCTCGGTGGCGACGACGGCGAAGCCCTTGCCGAGCTCCCCGGCGCGAGCCGCCTCGATGGTGGCGTTGAGCGCCAGCAGGTTGGTCTGCTCGGCGATGCCGGTGATCACCTTGATGACGTTGCCGATCTCGGCGGAGGAGTTGCCGAGCTGGTTGAGCGTGTCGTTGGTGCTGGCGACGATCCGGACGGCGTCGTCGGCGACGGCTGCGGCCTGCTGGGCGGAGCGGGAGATGTCGCGGATGGAGGCGGTCATCTCCTCGGCGCCGGTGGCCAGCTGCGCGACGTTGCCGGAGACCGACTGGGCGGTCCCGGAGACCGTGTGCGCGTGGTCGACGCCGGTGCGGGAGGCATCGACGACGTCCGCGGTGGCGGTCGTGAGCTCGCGGACCAGGCCGGTCATCGAGCCGGCCGAACCGATCACGTCGGCGACCATCTCGCGCATCCGGGACACGCCCTGGGACAGCGCACCGCTCAGCTGACCGAGCTCGTCCTCGGACGTGCGGTCGATCTGGTAGGTCAGGTCGCCGCGGGCCAGGGCATCGGCGGCCGCGCGCACCGGCTCGATGCGGCTGCGGATGTCGCGGGCGATGAACCAGCCCAGTCCGACCGCGAGCAGGACACCGGCGGCCAGCAGGACCAGGGTGAGGGTCTCCGCGGAGGAGAAGCTGTCGCCGATCTTCTCGCGGCTGGCCTCCTCGTCGGCGACCAGCGCGTCGGCGAGCTCGCCGACCTGCGCCTGCAGCTCCAGGTACGCCGCGGTGGCGATGTCGCCGAGCTCCTGGGCGTTGGGAAGCCCGGCCTGCAGCCCGGCCTGGTAGGCGGCGTCGGTGTCGACCATCTCGACCCACTGGTCGCGCAGCGCCTCGGCCTGCGCCCGGAACTCCGCCGGGACCGTGTCGACGACGGCGGCGACCGAGGCATCGGTGGCGGCCTTCGACTCGACCTGCAGCCCGCCCTGCAGCTGGGCGGTGGCCAGGTCGCCCGTGGCGGCGCTCAGACCGGCGACCAGGCCGTGCACCGAGTAGGACTGGTAGTCGTCGGTCAGCTGCTGGAGGTGCGCCAGCGGGGTGACGTCCCGGGCCGAGAGGTCCTCCACCTGCCCGTGGATGGAGTTCATCTGCCCGACGTTGGTCAGACCGAGTGCGACCAACAGAGCAGCGACGCCGAGGAAGGCGGCGATGAGCTTCGTGCGCACGCTGCGGCGCAGGAAGGAGGGGGTGAGCGACGACACCGAGGTGGCTCCCGAGATGAGATCAGTTGGTCCTCCCGTCATCGGCCGGTCTCGTACCGGACTGGAGTCGAGCTGCGACTACGACCGTGTGATCTCCACCGAAGGGGTCACCGGAACGCTGCCGGGCAGTGGCCGCTCGAACGCCCGCCACCCAGGTGGTCCGCACGACCGGTCCCGACGACGACCCCCAGGTGCTCGACCAGGGCGCCCGCGACGAGGACGAGCAGCAAAGCTGACCCACTCCGCCCCCTGGGTCCACCGCGGCCGAGGGGCGCCCCTCCGCGCCGGCCGCCGACGCAGGTCCCTTGTGCCCGCGGCACGATGAGATCTATGGTTCGTTACATGAGTAGTGAACCAACGGGCCGCCAGGCTCGTCTCGTTGGTGCCGGGGCGACGTGAACGAGGACGCCGGCCCGATCTTCCGGCAGGTCGCGACCCAGCTCGAGGACGCGATCGTCGACGGCTCCCTCCCGGAGGAGAGCCAGGCCCCCTCGTCCAACGAGCTGGCCGCGTTCCACCGCATCAACCCCGCAACCGCCGCCAAGGGCCTGAACCAACTGGTCGCGGACGGGGTCCTCTACAAGAGACGAGGAGTGGGGATGTTCGTCGCCACCGGCGCCCGCGAGCAGCTGCTGAAGCGGCGGCGCAGCGAGTTCGCCGACCAGTACCTGACGCCGTTGCTGGTCGAGGCCGAGAAGGTCGGGATCAGCGTGCCCGAGATCGCCGCCATGCTCCGGGAACGGACGGGTCGGCCATGAGCACCGCCGCGACCCTCGACCGGGTCACCATGCGGTTCCGGGGCCACACCGCCCTGACCGACGTCTCCGTCGGCTTCCAGGCCGACACCATCACCGGGCTGCTCGGGCGCAACGGCGCGGGCAAGACCACCTTGATGCAGCTGCTCACCGGGCACCGCGTGCCGACGTCGGGTCGGGTCGAGGTGCTGGGCGGTCGCCCCTACGAGAACGACGCCGTGCTCAGCCAGGTCTGCTTCATCAAGGAGGGCCAGCGCTATCCCGACCACTTCCGGGTGCGGGACGCCGTCGACGTGGCCGCGACGCTGTACCCCCGCTGGGACCGGGACCTGGCCGAGCAGCTGCTGGACGACTTCGACCTGCCCCGCAAGCGGGCGGTCAAGAAGCTCTCCCGCGGCATGACCTCCGCCGTCGGCGTCGTGCTCGGACTGGCCTCACGCGCGCCGCTGACCCTCTTCGACGAGCCGTACCTCGGACTGGACGCCGTCGCCCGGCAACTGTTCTACGACCGCCTGCTGGCCGACTACGCCGAGCACCCGCGGACCGTCGTGCTCTCCACCCACCTGATCGAGGAGATCAGCGACCTGCTCGAGCACGTCGTCCTGATCGACCGGGGCCGGGTGCTGCTCGACTCGGACGCGGAGACCCTGCGGGCCACCGCGCTGACGGTGTCCGGCTCCGCACCCGCGGTGGCCGCGTTCGGCGCCGGACACCAGGTGCTGCGCACCGAGTCCCTGGCCGGGCACGCACGCGCGATCGTCCGCGCCGGCTCGCTCGCCGACCGCGAAGCCGCCAGCCGAGCAGGCCTCACCGTGGAACCGACGCCGATCCAGCAACTGGTAGTCGCGCTGAGCCAGGCCGCCACCGGCGGGCCGGGAGCCCCCGGCGACCGGGCCCTCGAGGAGGTCTCCCGATGAACCGCGTCCTGGCCACCGCCCGCATGCACCTGGCGCACCCGCTGGTGATCCTGGGCGTTCCGTGGATGGTCGTCACCATCAGCTTCCTGATCAACCTGGGCATCTGGGGACTGGGCGACGTCGCCGCGCGGGAGCCCGGCGGCGGGACCACCGGCGGGCTCGCCTCGCTCTACATCACCGTGCTCATCGTCTTCATCCAGGCGGTGACCCAGATGTTCCCCTTCGCCATGGGCGTGAGCCTCAGCCGGCGAACGTTCTACCTGGGGACCGCCCTGGTCGCCGCCGTCCAGTCCCTGGGGTACGGCATCGCCCTGACGGTGCTGCAGGCCATCGAGAGCGCCACCGGTGGTTGGGGCGTCGGACTGCGCTTCTGGGCCCCTGGCCCCCTGGACGTGGGCAATGCGGCGCTGCAGGCGCTGGTGTACGGCCTGCCCATGCTCGCCTGCGCGTTCCTCGGCATGGCGATAGGTGTCGTCTACAAGCGGTGGGGGACGGCCGGCATGTGGGCGCTGGGCATCGGCGCGCTCCTCCTGTTCGGCGGACTGACCATCCTCATCACCGGCTTGGACGCGTGGGCGACCGTCGGCCGCTGGCTGGGCGACCACAACGTGCACACCTACACGTTGCTGCTGCCCACCGTTGCCGCGGTGGCGCTCGCCGGCTTGTCCTGGGCCGGGTTGCGCCGCGCCGTGCCCTGACCCGAGGACGGCGAGGCGAGTGGCCGGTCACCCGAGGTGGCCGGCCATTCGCCTGCCCGGGGGGCGACGCCCGATCAACGTCACGCGTCGCTCACCGGGCTCCCCGCAGCGGGGTGCCCGGTCCTTCCGGTGCCGAGAGACCAGGGCCACCGAGAGACCAGGGGCCACCGAGAGAACGGAGCCCTCGAGAGAGCTGAAGCTCTCGGAGAACGTCGCCGACCCGCCTGTCGCGACGAAACCCCGCCGACCATCAACGGGCCCACCCGTGAACCGCATTGACGAGCATGCCCGGCGGCGCCACCGGATCGTCGCCGCTCATGGACGCGGTGGGCCGGCGGTTCTTCCGTCACGTGACGCCGATCGGTGGGTGCCCGCCGTGCCCGGGAGCTTGGTGCCCCTCTCGGCGCCGCAGGCGGGCGGGGCTGTCCGCGTGGACTCCACCGCCGAGGCCGGGACGGGCGCTGGCGTGTGGGCGGCTCGTGTGCCCACGGCCTGCGCTGTGCTCGCGGCGCGGACGCCGGCCCTCGCGTGGCCGGTGACCGTCCCCGCACAACGGTGCGGCCGGTGACCGTGCCCGCAGAACGGTGCGGCCGGTGACCGCGCCCGCACAGCCGTGCGGCCGGTGACCGTGCCCGGAAACGCCGGAACGGGGCCGCAGCCTGTGGCTGCGACCCCGTTCCGGGAAAGATTGTCCGGCGGCGTCCTACTCTCCCACCCGGTCCCCCGGGCAGTACCATCGGCGCTGAAAGGCTTAGCTTCCGGGTTCGGAATGAGACCGGGCGTTTCCCTTTCGCCATGACCGCCGTAAC